>JADGFH010000985.1 GCA_016743925.1 Labilibaculum sp. | reverse complement strand
TATCACTGGTTGATGCTCCTAATTTTTTTAGAGGTTTAAGTTCTTTGGTTCGTTTTAAACACCAAATTATGGTTGCCGATAAAATTATTCTTAATAAAATAGATTTGTACGAGGATAATTTGGATGAAATCAATCAGGCTATCGAAAAATTAAATCCATTTGCAGAGATAATACCAACTTCTTATGCGCAGATTCCATGGGATAAATTAGATGTTTTTTCGGCCCCGAAAAGTGAAGCTGCTTTACGATTTATTGGCACTGCATCCGAAGGCAGACCCGATATTTTAGCTTGTGTTTTGCGTACTCATGATAAATTGGATGAATCTAATTTGTCTGCTTTTATAAACGAGTTGCAAAAAGATTGTATTCGAATGAAAGGTTTTTTAAATCTTAAAAATGGTAAGGTTATTTCTTTTCACAGTGTATTCGAACAGCAAGAAATAAAAATATTAGAAAATTATGTTGGTCCATCAGAATTAATTGTTTTTGGATTGAATATGACCATTACACACCTACGAAAACTTTACAAATTGTATTGTAATCTTTAAGTGAATTTCACCTTCTAAAACCTATTTGAAAGAACAAAAAATATGGAATTATCTTTTTCTATTGAAGATCTTGGCATCGATCCTAAAAATATTGCCAAATTAATGGGATATAAAACAGATATTCCTGAGGAGATAATGGTAATGATAAATTCTGAGTTGGAAAAAATTCATAATCTACCTGGAATTAAAGGGGGGTATGAAATTTTTGATTTGCATTTGGATGTTGATGGGTACAAATTATTAGTCGAAGATAAGGCGTTTTGTGTTGGGAAATCAATTTCCATACTGATGAAAAACGTTACAAAATTAGCAATGTTTGTTTGTACTGCAGGTGCGCTTATCTCCGATCGAGCGAAAGATAAAATGGAGAAAGGTGAATTATTAGAAGCTTACATTCTCGATATTATTGGTTCGGAAATAGTTGAAAAAACGAAAGGAAAGTTACACGATTCCCTTCAAGGCTCACTATTTGAGCAAGGTCTGAAAACCACAAATAGTTATTGTCCGGGTTACTGTACCTGGAGTGTGAGTGAACAAAAAACGCTATTCTCATTTTTTCCGAACAATTTTTGTGAAGTTCAACTCTCCGAATCATGTATGATGGAACCCGTAAAATCCTTGAGTGGAATTATCGGAATAGGAAAAGAGGTTGAGTTTAAAAAGCATGCTTGCGAAACATGTAGCAGTGTAAATTGTATTTACAGGGGAACAAGGAATTAAACCAAATTATAATGCCAAAAATTTTAGTTCATCAAGATCAGGAAATAGAAGAATTTACCTACACAATAAATCAAAGTTTACTGCAAATTTTAAATGAAAATAAATATGCAGTTGCTGCTCCTTGCGGCGGAAACGGAACTTGTGGTAAATGTAGAGTAAAGGTGAAAAATCAGGGAACAGTAAGCTCATGTGTTTGTTATCCCGATTCCGACCTTGAGGTTTTCTTGCCCAATCAGCAAGAGTCAAGAATTCTAACGGCTCAGCACAAGAATATATATAAACTACCTTTGCAAATAGGCGATGTAGCCCATGAAGTCTCCTATCCTATTGGGCTGGCCATTGATATAGGAACAACAAGTATCGTATTTTATTGGCTTAGTTTAATAACCGGTAGTCTTATAAAAACCGTGGGTATAAGTAATCCTCAAGCTAAGTATGGTGCTGATGTTATTAGTAGAATTAGTTATTGTGCAAGCGAAAATGGCTTAGGGGAATTGCAGTCCGAGTTAATATCTGCTATAAACAATCAAATAAATATTTTTGAAAAAAAAGAAGGGATCGAACGCAGCGAAATAGTGAAAATATCGGTTGCCGCAAATACAACGATGCTACATCTTTTGCTTGGTGTAGATCCTTCTTCACTGGCCTTGGCTCCATTCAAAGCTCAGTTTGTTGAGGCAAAAACGGTAAAGGCAAGTGAATTAGGAATTGGAATAGCTCCAAATGCAAATATTCATTTGTTGCCTTCTGTTTCAGCTTTTGTTGGAGCTGATATTGTGGCAGGCTTAGCCTCTTTATCACCAGGTGAGGAAATTAAAAATTATCTTTTTATTGATATTGGAACTAATGGAGAAATGGCCATTTCCACTCCTGATAAGATTTATTG
>JADGFH010000984.1 GCA_016743925.1 Labilibaculum sp. | reverse complement strand
CTATAACAGCAGTTGAATTCGAATTAACAGAAATAATATTTGAAGATATAAGATTGACGGACTATAAGAATAGCACAGATTGTGGAGAAGCACTCTGTAATAAATTTGAAAAAGAGGGACTTAGACATTTAATGGTTTTAAGTGATGGAGTTAATATTAATGGTGCTTGTTTAGTTGAAGGTATTCAAAATAAATTACCAAATGGGATTGCTGTGACTGGTGGCTTGGCTGGTGATGGTGTTGATTTTAATAAAACATTTGTTTACGATAAATCAGGTAAGCCAAAAATGAACTTTGTTACTGGCCTAGGGTTTTACGGAGATTCATTAGATATTGGTTATGGTTCTAATGGAGGTTGGAATAGTTTTGGTGTGGAAAGACTAGTAACCAAGTCAGATGGTAATATTCTGTATGAGGTAGACAATCAACCCGCCTTGTTATTGTATAAGGAGTTTTTAGGTGAAAAGGTGAATGAACTGCCTGCGGCAGGATTACTTTTTCCTCTAAGTTTAAGGCAAAATGATAAAGAAGAACCGGTTGTGAGAACAATACTTGGCGTTAATAATGTGGATCAGAGTTTAATTTTTGCAGGTAGTATTCCTGAAGGATCATACGTGAAACTCATGAAGGCAAACGTGGATAGATTGATTAATGGAGCGGAGTTATCTGCGGAAGCAAGTATTGAAATGATTGATAGAGGAGAATCTGAATTGGCAATATTAATAAGTTGTGTTGGTCGAAAGTTAGTTTTAAAGCAGTTGGCAGAAGAAGAAGTTGAGGCAGTTGCAGAAGTTCTTGGAAGTCAGATTAAAATTACTGGCTTTTATTCTTATGGAGAGATTGCGCCATTTAGAGACGGAAGTACCTCTGTATTGCATAATCAGACTATGACAGTTACTACATTTTCAGAAAAATAGATTTGTATGCATCGATTATTAAAAAGACAGGTTAGGAAGTATTTATCTGTTGCACAGGAAGGAGAATTTATTGAATTTTTGAATGCAGTTGATGAGGCGTACCTTGGCTTTGACTCTGATTTAGGGCATTTGGAAAATATTCTGGAAAAAAGTTCTCAAGAGCTTTTTAAAGCTAATCAAGAGTTGAAAAATACTGTTGATTCAAAGACTGAAGAGGTTGAACAAACTTCTTCGAAATTAGAATCGGTTGTGAATAATGTTACAGAAGTAATTTTTCAGACTAATTCTGATGGTGAATGGATTTATCTAAATCCTGCCTGGGAAAAAATAACGGGCTTTAAAATAAGCAATTGTATTGGTCAAAAAACGTTTAATTATATACATCCTTTAGATATTGAAAGTTGCAAAGACAAAGTAAGAGAATTAGTTTCGGGAGGAATTAGCCGGGGATTTAATGAGCTTAGGTTATTGACGAAAGAGGGTGGTTTTGTTTGGTGTGAATTAACTGTAAGAGCAACATCTGATTTGCAAGGTAACATTAATGGACTTACGGGTACATTGAAAAATATTTCGGAACGAAAGAGATTGGAAAATGAGAATAAAAAAACTGAAGAAAAATATAAAATAATTTTTGAAAAGTCATCGGTGGCTTACTTGGTAATTCAGAAGGCACAATTTATTGAATGTAATCAAGCTTGTTTGGATCTATTTGGTGTAAAAAACAGAGAAGATTTTCTTACAAAGAATGTATTGGATTTTTCTCCAGAGTTTCAACCTGATGGTTTACTTTCTGAGGTAAAGGCTATGGAAATGATTCAGAAAGGGAAATCTGATGGATTTAATAAGTTTGATTGGATACACACAAAAGAAGATGGAACAGAATTTCCAGTTGAAGTTGCTCTTAATTCTGTTAGTTTAATGGATGGTAATGTATTATTTGTTGTGCTAAATGACCTAATGGAGCGTAAAGCAGTAGAGCAAGAACTAATATTTGCAAAAGAAAAGGCTGAAGACGCAACTTCAGCTAAAGCTCAGTTTTTGTCAACGATGTCGCATGAAATTCGAACACCTATGAATGCAGTGATTGGTGTTACGCACCTACTTTCGGAGGATAATCCTAGAGAAGATCAAATTCAGAATCTTAATATTTTAAAGATGTCGGCGGATAATCTCATGGCTTTAATTAATGATATTCTTGATTTTAGTAAAATTGAAGCGGGACGAGTTGATTTAGAGGC
>JADGFH010000202.1 GCA_016743925.1 Labilibaculum sp. | reverse complement strand
TTATTAGGGTTATTAATATTATACGATTTCAAGAAGTTCAACTTCGAAAATTAAAGTTGTGTGTGGTCCAATTAGGTTACCAGCACCTTGAGCTCCATAAGCCAATTCAGAAGGAACAGATAATTTCCATTTTGATCCTAAAGGCATTAATTGAAGTGCTTCTACCCATCCTTTGATTACTCCATTTACTGGAAAAACAGCAGGTTCACCACGATTTACCGAACTATCAAATACAGTTCCATCAATAAGAGTACCATGGTAGTGACATTTTACGCTATCAGTTTCTTTTGGAATGGTGCCATTGCCTTCAGTTACGATTTCATATTGTAATCCACTTTCAAGACTTACAACACCTTCGTTTTTTGCATTTTCAGCTAAGAATTTTGTTCCTGCTTCAACAGCTTTTCCAGCTTGCTCTTCTTGTAGTTTTCCAAAAAACTCTTGAAGAATATTATTTGCATCTTCTGGAGATAATTCTGGCATTTTACCGTTAAAGGCAGCATCTAAAGCTTCCATAAAAGGTTCAACGCTAATTGTTTTAACTCCTGAAGTAATTAGGTTGCTTGCAATGCTTAATCCAAGGCAATATGATACCTTATCTTGTTCTTCTGTGTATTTCATTACGGTATTCTATAGTTTATTTATAATGATTTTTGTTTGTTTATGATCACTAAAGTCATAAGAGTCGTCTAAGGTAAAACTTTTCTGCTAGAATATCGAAAATCGTATTGATATTAACCTTTTTTTGCATTTTATTGAAAGAGGCGATTACAACAGGTTTGGTGCTTCGTTGGCGTCTAATTTTGTTGTCCTAAGCATTTGTCTTTTCCCAGGCGGTCCTGGAAGACGTTTTACTTTAAAACCAGTAGCTCTTAATGCTTGTTTTACAATTCCTTTTGTGCAATAGGTTGTTAGTATCGCATTTGAATTTAAATATTTATGAATATTTCCAAATACTTCTTCTGTCCATAGGGTTGGTTGAATCTCAGGAGCAAATGCATCGAAGTAAACCAAATCGTAATTCCTTGGGAAATTAAATCCTCGAAGATCTCCTTGTAATTTATTGAGTACAAAATGTTCGGTGATTTTTATTTCTTGATTCCATTCAACATGGTGTAGTTTCTCAAAAATAGATTCATCGGAATTAGGAATTTGCTTTGTATAATTCAGGAGTTTTATCTCATCTTGATTAATTGGGTAGAGTTCTATAGAATGATAGATGACTTTTCTATTTTGTTTTTTTGCTTCGAGTAATGTCAGAAAACAATTTAAGCCCGTACCAAAGCCAATTTCGAGAATATGAATTGGTTCTTTTTTGCAAAAATTAAAGCCAGCATTAATATAAACATGCATTGCCTCTTGAATTGCTCCATGAGTTGAGTGGTAGTGCTCATTTAGTTCAGGTACAAATATTGTATGTGAGCCATCTTCTGTTATCTTGAGCTCTCTATTTAATTTTTTCATTTTTCAGCGGGCTAATGATGATACTTGTTTGGCGTAATCGACAAGGAATTAATCGAATCCAGTATCGTTGTAAAGGAAGAGGATCTTTGTTTTCGGGATGTTTGTAAAGTAAAATTACAAACCAAAAAAACAAAATACTTCCTTTAAGGATACTTGTGATTGTAATTCCCCACCAAACACCAGTTACAGAAACAGAATCAGCAGAGATCCAGTTTTGAAACACTGGTAAGTAATCAACTAAAGTGTAGCTAAATAAAAAGGCAAAAGGAATTCTTAATATATTCCCGATGATACCAATTATAGCAGGAGGAATTGCACGGCCAACACCGTTAAATGCTCCAGTTGCTGTTATTTCGATACTCATGAATACTTGTGAAAAACTTAGTATCATGAGGTAAACAATTCCCATTTGAACAACATCTTGCTCACCACTGTTTATGAACAAACTGAAGATATGATCACCAACAAAAAGGAATAAACTAGTGCTAATAATTCCAATAAATCCGGCAATTCCTAATGTGATGAAAAATCCTTTTTGTATTCGGCCCCACTTATTCGCCCCAAAATTTTGACCTGTAAATGTTCCTAAGGCAGTAGAGAAACCAGATGCGGTCATCCACGAAAGGGCTTCTATTTGTGCGCCTATGGATTGAACTGAAAAAGGAATAGAATTTCCTTCTGCAATATCGTTCATTACTCTGGCGAGAACCATTGCGAAAAACGCGAAACAAACCGATTGTAAGGCAACTGGGCCTCCGACTTTTAAAATTGGGGCAACAAATTCCTTCTGGATTTTCCCCAAGTAATTTTTGATTTGCAAAGGATTCTCTTTGATGTGCAAGAAGTAAATAAATACGAGGAAAACGCATAATTGAGAAAAAACAGTTGCAATTCCAGCTCCTTCTGCTCCCATACTAGGAATACTGCCCCAACCAAATATTAATATAGGGTCTAAAATCATATTAATGATAAGGCCAAACGCGTTAATCCAGAAAGGGATTTTTGTATTGCCAATTCCGTTGTAAATCCCAGATATGGTAATGTTAGAATAAGTGAAGGGCATTCCGATGGCAATAATTCGCAGGTATTTTAAACCTGTATCATTTACCAATTCGTTTTGAATGTTAAAAAGACTAATAATTGGTTCTGCAAATACCCATACAACAAAAGCAAAAGCGATGGATATTACAAAGGACAGGCTAAATGCATTTGTGGCATAAGATCTAGCTTTCTCGATATTTTTACTTCCAATGGATTGAGATATGCCAACTTCAACTCCAATTTTAGTGATGAACATTAAGGATGCGCCAACCCAAACCAGATACAAAGCCATTCCTACAGCACTTACTGTTTGACTTCCAACTTGTCCTAGCCAAGCCATGTCAGTCATGTTGTATGCCATTTGTACAAAGGAGGTTGCTATTATTGGAATAGCAAGTTTTACTATTTGTGAGAAGATATTCCCACTTGTAAGATCTTTAATTTGGTTCACTTTAACTATTTTAGATACAATAGGTGTTGGTTTATTCCCTATTTTCGCAATTGTAATTGAATTGGTTCTTTTCCTTTCTTTGAGAAGGGAATAGCTTGCAAAATTACGAAAATTGAATCGATAAAATTGATGAGTGCTTAAATATTTGCTTTATTAGAATGGACGAAACCCGAAAAATAATTCATATCGATATGGATGCATTTTTTGCTTCGGTAGAACAGTACGACAATGCTGAACTTCGGAACAAACCTGTTGCTGTTGGTGGTTCAGGGGATAGAGGTGTTGTGGCTGCAGCTAGTTACGAAGCGAGGAAATTTGGTGTTCGTTCGGCAATGCCTTCTAAAACGGCAAAAAAAAGATGTCCGCACTTGATTTTCGTACAGGCAAGATTTGATCGTTATAAGGAGATTTCGAACCAAATAATGAGCATTTTTCTTGAATTTACGGATCTGGTTGAACCTCTTTCAATCGACGAAGCATTTCTGGATGTTACGCATAACAAGAAGAATCTTCCTTCTGCAAGTCTAATTGCCAAAGAAATTAAAATCCGGATTAAGGAAGTAACTGGTTTGACTGCTTCAGCAGGAATATCAGTAAATAAATTTTTAGCTAAAATTGCTTCTGATTATCAGAAACCTGATGGCTTGTTTATAATTCCGCCTAAGGATGTAGAGAATTTTATTGAAAAATTACCGATTGATAAATTCTTTGGCGTTGGAAAGGTAACTGCCGATAAAATGCATTATTTGGGTATTTTTCATGGTAAAGATTTAAAGAAAAGAAGTCTTGCCGACTTGACAAGAGTATTTGGTAAAGCTGGAGCTTATTATTATCAAATCTCAAGAGGAATAGACAATCGAGCTGTTGATCCAAATCGTATCCGCAAATCGGTTGGTACTGAGCATACATTTAATACTAATTTATCTGATAGAGAGTCTGTAAGGAAAGATATGAAACTTACTGCCGAGGATTTGGTTAAAAGACTAGAAAAAAGTGGGTTTAAAGGGAGAACGCTTAGTTTGAAAGTAAAATACAGTAGTTTCGAACAGGTTACGAGAAGTAAAACAATTCTTCAGGAGATTTCAGATCTGGATTTAATCATGAAAATTGCAGATGAGTTATTGCTGCAGGTAGAATTAAAGGAAAGCATTAGATTGTTAGGATTAACGGTTTCAAACAAGATTGATTTCTCTGAACCACAGCAGTTAACATTAGATTTTTAAAATAGTATCCTACTATAATAAAGAAATTAAGGTATTTTTATAATTTTACATTCCCTTAAAAAAAGATAAAACAGTATTTTATTGTTGGCGATTAAATATTATATGAAAAAATCACGTTATAACTTATTGATTGTTTCAGTCTTGCTTATTGCAATATCAGCTTGTGCAACAACTGGAAATATCAAACAAATTGAAAACCAAAAATCCTATTCGATTGATTCTACTTTAGATGTTTTTTCAACGGTAGATACAAGTTTCATGAATCTTATTGTAAGCTATAAATCTCAATTGGATGATGAGATGAATATGGTGATTTCGATTGCAGATGAAGAAATGGTTACAGCTAAGCCTGAGAGTAAATTATCTAATTTTGTTGCTGATGGAATGCTGCAAATAGGCAAGGAATACTGTAACGAAAATGATCTTTCGCATTCTGTTGATCTGGCAATTATGAACTTGGGAGGAATTCGAACAGGAATGCCTAAGGGAGAAATTAGAACCGGAAGAATGTTTGAGATGCTACCTTTTAAAAATAAATTGGTAATTGTTGGAATGAAAGGTGGAGATTTGAAAACACTTCTCGATCAGATTGCTGAATTTGGCGGAGAAGGTTCAAGTGGTTTCAAAATGGGAATTAAAGATGGTAAAGCAATTGATGTTCTTGTTGATGGCAAAAAAATCGATAGAGAAAAGATCTATTACGTTATTTCTGTAGATTACTTGGTGAATGGTGGAGGTAATGTTACGGCATTTAAGAATAGAGAAACATTTAGGCACATGCACCAAATGTTACGCTCAGAAATGATAAAATACATTAGTGAGAATTTTAAGGACGGAAAAAATATTTCTGCGAAGTTAGATGGGAGGATTTATCATGTGGAATAGAAGAGATTTTTTAAAAAATATTAGCCTTGCAAGTTTGGTTTTAGGAACAGGATTAATTTCTAAAAAAGCAGCTGCGGCCAAGAGTCAAATGCAAAAAATAACAATTTTGCACACAAACGATTTGCATTCACGTATCGATCCTTTCCCAAAGACAGATCCGGAATATGGGGGCTTGGGAGGTTTTGCCAGAATTAATGCTTTAGTGCAAAAAATAAGAAATACTGAAGATCATGTTCTGCTTTTCGATGCAGGAGATGTGTATCAGGGAACACCTTATTTTAACTTTTTTGAAGGAGAAGCTGAATTTAAACTGATGTCTAAAATTGGTTACGATGCTGGTAATATTGGAAACCATGAATTCGATAATGGTATAGAGGGTATTACAAATCAATTGAAACATCTTAATTTCCCATTACTAAATGCAAATTATGATTTTGCAGGAACGGACTTGGAAGGTAAGATTCCTGCTTATAAAATATTTGAAAAAGGGGATTTAAAGATTGGTGTTTTTGGTGTTGGTGTTGACCTAAATGGATATGTTGAGGCTAAAAATAGAGGAATGATATCTTATAAGGATCCTGTAGAGGTAACAGCAGAAATGCATCGTATTTTAAAAGAGGAAAATAAATGTGATTTGATCATTTGTCTTTCTCATTTAGGATACAAAAATGAATATGGAGGTGACTCTGATTATGATTTTGCTAAAAAATCACGAGGGATTGATTTAATTATTGGAGGACACTCTCACACTTTATTGGAAACACCCGATCGGGTTCTGAACAAGGATGGTGTTGAGGTATTAATCAATCAAGTAGGATGGGCTGGTATAGCGCTCGGACGAATTGATTTCCATATTGATAAAAAGAATAATATAAAATTAGCAGCTTCGAAACTTTTCTCAGTAGATGATAAAATAGCTTAGAGGATCAAATAATATTAGTTAACTTGTTGTTTGTAGTTGGTTAAAGAATAATGCAATTGAAGAATTCTAAATTTAAATTAGACAAATCGAATTGGGCTTTGGTAGAAGGCTGGCTTTCTATTATTGGTAATATTTTACTTTTTGGCATAAAGTATTGGGCTGGTATTGCAACTGGTTCAATTGCAATTATGGCAGATGCTTGGCATACTTTGTCTGATAGTTTAAGTTCTGTAATTGTAATTGTGGGTGCTAAAATTTCAAAAAAGCCTGCTGATGAAGATCATCCTTTTGGACATGGTAGAGCCGATTTAATTAGTGCATTTATTATTGGGATCCTTTTACTGCTGGTTGCTTTCGATTTCGTAATTGAATCTTATCATACACTTCGAGATCATGAATCATCACAATTTGGAACAATTGCGGTTGTGGTTATGATTGCATCTGTAGTAATTAAAGAATTACTAGCTCAATTTGCCTATTATGGAGCTAAAAAAACAAATTCAAAGGTTTTGCGTGCAGATGGTTGGCACCATCGGAGTGATGCAATTTCTTCATTGGTGATCTTAATTGGTATCTTTTTAGGTCCATACTATTGGTGGATTGATGGTGTATTGGGGTTGATTGTAGCAATTCTTATTGGCCATGCTGCTTATGAAATCATAAGTGATTCTATTCATTCTTTATTGGGGGAGAGTCCAAGTGACGGAATAATTGATTCTTTAAAATCAACTATTGGAGAGGTTCATCCATATAAACTGGAACCACATCATTTTCATTTGCATGTGTACGGAGACCATACCGAGCTAACGTTTCATATTCGTTTGCCCCATAATATGCCGATAAAGCAAGCGCATGATATTGCTACGAAATTAGAGGAAGCAATACTTGAGAAATATGGTTATACTTCTACTATTCATATTGAACCACTTGTTGATGTGATTTGATTCGCAACACAATAGAGCTGGTTAAGTACTACTTTACCTTCTCTGCAATCCAATTACCTCCTTTAGTAAATCACGTTCTTTTTTCAAATCCTCAACTTCTTTTTTCAGTTTCAGAATTTCAATATTACACTCGATCAGGCCCGATTCTTTTGGGTCGTTAATTTTAATTTCGTTGGCTAAATATTGAAATACGTTTAAATCTATAGCTTCGCAAATGGTCCATAGGCGTCGAATTTGCATGCCTGGATTTTTGAGCATAAAGAGCACCGAGGAATGATGCATTTGTAACTGAAGAGCCAACTCCGTATTGCTAATGTATTTCTCTTTCATTCGATTAACGATGATGTCGTTAATGTTTACCGGTATTTCATATTTCTTTTTAGTCATCTTGTTTTATGCTTTTTTTGGTGGTAATGCAAAGAAAAATTGGTGTAATTGTATTGATAAAAGAAGAAAGTTATAACAAGAAATATAGAATGTCAATATGTTAATGGAATAAAACGCATAATTTTGTGACTATTTATTAATAATTGCCTTGTAATATTTCTATAACCTATTGTTATTTTAGAAGAATGCATTAAAATATCATCTCATTTTAAAGTGATTTTTAATATTTACGATGTGTATATAGATATAGGAGTAGTAATACAATTAATATCTAATGTAAAAATAAGAATTCAGAAAGTTAAATTATGAGTTTAAGCAATTAAACAGTTGATATATTGTGTTGAAATCAGAATGTAAATTGTTTAAATCAGGATAATATAAATAATTAATAGGTAATATTGAGTAAAAATAGAATATTGTAGAGAGAAACTGTGTAGATAGTTGTTTAAGCACTAGGGTAGGTACTTATACCATTTGGAATATTGAACCAAGGCTAGCGATAAAAACTCGGTTTAATGGCAATTGAATAAATGGGCGGTACCGATCCCAATTTTTAATGGGGGAGCTAATGAAGACCTCTGTAATTATTCGTGAATAAAGGTAACCTCCTAATTTATCCAATTGGTATTATTTCGGATTGTTAATTGCCACATCATTTTTAATCAGAGCTTTTTTGTTCTTTTTTGAGAAGTAAACTGCAGTAATAGCTCCTCCAATAACTAATACGGCACCGAGTATTGAATAAATACTAAGTGTGTCAGCCTTAATCCAACCTACATTTAGCGTAGCCAAAGCAGCCATTGATAGTAAAGTAATGATTGGATTCATGGTTACAATCAAACTTACTTTATAAGCTTCGGTATATTTAAAGGCTAATGCCAGACATCCATAGGCAACCAAGGTGTTAATTCCTAAGAAAATTACAATCATCCAAGTTGTGAAATTGAGATTAGCAAAAGCTTCAAAATCGACAAATGGCGTGTATAGTATGGCTGGAATACCATAAAGAACCATATTTAATAGCTGTGCTGGATGTTTTTGAACCAATTGCTTTTGCAATGCGGCATACAAAACCCACATTACTGCACCTAACTCAATCCACATAAATCCAGTATTGAAGGCATCTGCATCTTGAATAAAAGCCTGTAGCTGGTTTCTGTAAAATAAAAACAATCCAATGCCAGCTATTCCAAAGCCTATCAATTGCTTGGTATTTAATTTTTCTTTGAAAAATATAACACCAACTAAAGCCAATAAAATTGGAGCCGTTTGCATAATGATTTGAGCATTGCTTGGAGTTGTATAATTGATTCCTTGCATAAAACCAAGGTAATTAACACCCAGGGCTAAAGCTGCAATGATTAGGATAAGTGGTGGCCGCTTTATTATTTGCAATTGCTTTTTGTCAGTTATTAAAAAGAACAAAAAGAGAACTATAAATGCGAAAGCAAAGCGAAACCAAACAATAGAAATAGAGTCCAATTCATTTAAACTTACCTTCAGGAATATTGGTAAAAATCCCCACAAGAGAGCAGTAATCATTGCATAAAAAACACCTTTGTGATTGCTTATAATACCCATTTAGTATGTTGTTAATGTATTTATTTAGAATCATTTTAAGGAATCAAATGTAGAAAAAAATTGACTCCTAAAAAGCTTAATTTCAATTAAATTATATGATT
>JADGFH010000201.1 GCA_016743925.1 Labilibaculum sp. | reverse complement strand
TGGCAGTAAGTACCGGCGCAAGTAGAAAAAAAATTGAAAGCAATTCGTGTTTGCGTCGGAATAGCAAAAGCTAGCTTGTCGAAGCTTGAAAAGTTGAAACGCCAAGCTTATTCAAAACAGCTCTATTTTTTTCTCTGTCTGTCTTAGTGGACTTCGTGATTCAAATTAAAAATTAGCACAGCGACCACCGAGTTGAAATCCATCCTTTTATTATCCCTTTTTTCTAGAGCCTGAAGGGCTCAAATAGACTAGCCCAGGGTAAAGGAGCACAGCGAATGCCACCCTGGGATATTAATGTGGCAGTAAGTACCGGCGCAAGTAGAAAAAAAATTGAAAGCAATTCGTGTTTGCGTCGGAATAGCAAAAGCTAGCTTGTCGAAGCTTGAAAAGTTGAAATTCGAATGTTAGGACAGTCCAGATAATTCGTGAATTAAAGCTTGACTTCATGAAGGTTTCGGGAGTTGAGATAAGGTATTAGCTCCTAAAATCTGTCCTATTTTTATAACAAGGCTAAAATGAATCTTCGTTTGAGCTATTCATGAGCTAAAAAATAATAATTAAAATCTTAGACCCAACTTTTGAAACTGATCCATGAATATCACATTTGTTTTGGTATTGTTTAACTGTAAGAAGATGTTAAAAAATCAGATTTCCATGTTATGGCCTCAGACAAATTGTTAGAAATTAACTGATGATCTTGATAGCCCGATTATTTTGGCAGATATGAATAGAATTCTGGCAAAAGTAGTTGATGAGGAACAATCTAAAACTATGAGGTTACGGACTTGAATAGGACATTTAGCCAATTATCTAAAATACCAATTGAGGAAAATTATTAAATAAATCGATATCGAATAGGTTGTGGTTTCTCATCGCTTTTATTATGTCTATATTTGGTGTTGGGATATTTCTATTATATAGAAATTCAAAATAAGATTATAATAACAAATTAGCTCCTTTAGGCTCGTTGCTAAGAAAGCTTAAAAAGGACTCAAAACATCTATTTTTAAATAAATTAAGTAATATGAAAAAAAATGTTTTATGGACAATCTTACTAGCTTTGATGGTTCAGATTGTTGGTTGTACAGATATGAAAAATGAATACAACATTATTCCTTATCCACAGGAATTAATTGAGTTAGACGGGAGTTTTACGATAAGTAATACCTGTAAAGTAATGTATTCCGGTAGTGAGAATAGTTCATTTGTGGCACAGTCTTTTTGTGATTTTATTCTACCGGCAACGGGATTAGAAATTAAACCTCAGGAAGTTGAGGATGGAAAAGTGCCTAATGGAGCTATTCATTTTTATGAAGATCCAACAATGAAAGGAATTGAAGGCAGTTATCAATTAGAAATAACACCTGAAAAGATTCTTGTAAAGTCAAATAATTCTATTGGCTTGTATTATGGTTTTCAGACGATAAGACAATTGTTGCCTGTAGTTATAGAAAGTGATAAAAAGCTTAATAATATAGATTGGACAGTTCCATGTGCTAATATTATTGATGCACCAGAATTATCATACCGAGGATTACATTTGGATGTTGGTCGTCATTTTTATCCTGTTGATTTTATTAAGAAGTATATCGATTTATTGGCGCTTCATAAAATGAATGTATTTCACTGGCATCTTACTGAAGACCAGGGATGGAGAATTGAAATTAAGAAATACCCTAAACTTGCAGAAATTGCAGCTTTTAGAGATGAAACGCTAATAGGGCATGGTGGAACAAGTAATCCAAAATATGATGGAAAGAGATATGGAGGATACTATACTCAGGAGCAAGCACGCGAAATTGTAAAATATGCTGCAGATCGTTTCATTACAGTTATTCCAGAGATAGAATTGCCAGGACACGCTCAAGCAGCCTTAGCTGCATATCCTGAATTAGGATGTGTTGGTAAATCTTACGAAGTAGCAAAAAGGTGGGGCGTTTTTAAAGAAGTTTATTGCGCTGGAAATGAAAAGAGTTTTGAGTTTTTGGAAAATGTTCTTTTAGAAGTAATGGATATATTTCCTTCAAAATATATCCATATTGGAGGAGATGAATGTCCGAAAGATCGTTGGGACGAGTGTCCAAAGTGTAAAGCTAGAATGCATAAGGAGAATTGCAAAAATGCTCATGAATTGCAAAGCTATTTTATTGGAAGAATAGAGAAGTTTCTAAATAAACATGGCCGAAATATTATTGGTTGGGATGAGATTTTAGAAGGTGGTTTAGCCCCTAATGCTACTGTGATGTCTTGGAGAGGCATTAAAGGAGGTATTGAGGCAGCCAAGCAAAAGCATAATGTAATAATGACACCCAATTCTCATTTTTATCTTGATCATTACCAGAACAATCCTGAAAAAGAGCCATTGGCTATAGGTGGTTTTCTAACTTTAGATAAAGTTTACTCTTACAATCCATTTTCGGAAGAATTGACTAAAGAGGAAATGAAATATATTATTGGAGTACAAGGAAATTTATGGACGGAATATATGCTAACGAGTGATCATGTTGAGTATATGGCATATCCTCGTGCTTGTGCTATTTCAGAAGTTGGATGGCTTCCTTTTGAGAAGCGTAACTTCAAACGATTTTCATCAATATTAAAGAAGCATTTTAAGCGATTGGATTTACTAGGCGTGAACTATTTTAATAAAGTTTTAATGCCAAAAGCTTCTGTTTCAAAAATTGAGTTTGTTGAAAAAGAAACGCTTAAGCTTATTAATCCTTCTATCGATGCGAATATTTATTATACGCTTGATGGAACAAATCCAGAAAAGACTTCTTGTCTTTATAAAGATCCAATAGTAATTGATAAAGAAGGTGTTGTTAAGGCAATTGTAATTAATGAAGAGGATGAGAAAAGTGAAATTTTGGAGATTAAGGCGGTAAAACTTCAATTTATTGAAGGAAAAGCCTCAGTTGGAAAATCTAAAGGCTTGAACTGCAAATTGAGTGTTGGAAAATTTAGTTCATGCGATGAGGTAGACAAAGCCAAAGGAGAAAATTCTTCAATTGCAGATATTCAGATTCCGAATAATGTACCGCAAGATAATTTTGGAATTGTATTGGAGGGGAAAGTGAAAGTTCCTCAGGATGGTTTGTACAAGTTTCGTTTAGGTTCTGATGATGGATCTAGATTTTATTTAAATAATAATTTGGTAATCGATAACGATGGTTATCATGGAATGGAATATAAAAATGCTAGTCTGGCTTTAAAAGAAGGGGTATATCCTATTAAGTTTCTCTATTTTGAAGGAACAGGTGGTGAAAATCTAAAGTTTGAAGTAGAAACACCAGATGGTAAAAAAGAGGATGATTTGAGTGAGTTTTTGAGTCATTAACCACAGAGGAATATTTGTCATATTGTGTTTACACAATATGGCAAATACAATCATTTGTATACTATTTCCGATCATTCTAAGAGATTTATTGATGACAGACTTGTAGGAAAATGAAGGAGTGTCAGGAAATTGATAATATTAGGATGTCGATTCCTATCAGAAATTAAGTCGACTAAATAGTTGTTGTTTCTAGAAATTAAAATAGTTGTTGTGAAGAAGATCGTAAAAGTTCAGGTACTGATATACCTATTCATTGTGATTTCATTATTTAGTGCTTGTCAGCAAAAAGAGGTTTTGAAAAAGCCAAATATCATCTTTATTATGAGTGATGATCATGCTTATCAGGCCATAAGCGCATACGGACATGGATTAAATAATACTCCTAATATTGACAGAATAGGTAAAGAGGGGGCTATTTTCACACATGGATATGTAACCAATTCTATTTGTGCTCCAAGTAGGGCAGTAATGTTAACCGGTAAGCATAGTTTTGTTAATGGAAAGGTAGATAATCTGCAAGAGTATGATTGGGGACAAGACAACTTCGCAAAGCAATTGCAAGGAGCAGGATACCAAACAGCGATGATAGGAAAAATTCATATTAATGGACTTCCTCAAGGTTTTGATTATTCTAATGTTTTACCAGGTCAAGGGCAATATTATAATCCTGAATTTATTGAAAATGGTATTGAAAAGAAATATCATGGCTATTGCACTCAGATAACAACAGATATTGCAATGGATTGGTTAACGAATAAGCGCGATGAAGATAAGCCTTTTCTATTGTTATATCATCAAAAAGCACCTCATAGAACATGGATGCCAGAGAAAAAATATCTGAAATTATTTGAAGATAAAAATTTCGCACCTCCTGCAAATTTTTTCGATAATTATGAGAATCGACCAGTTGCTGCAAATCATGAAATGGGTGTATTCGAACACATGGACTTGGTTTATGATTTAAAAATGCTAGATGAAGAAGGAGATATAAAGACCAAGTATCGCAAAAATGCTCAATACATGTATAATCGTATGGATTCTACTCAGAGAAGAGCTTGGGATGCACACTACAAACCAATAATTGCAGATTTTAAGTCTAAAGGTCTAAAAGGAAAAGACTTGGCTTTGTGGAAGTATGACAGGTATATGAAAGATTATCTCAGTACCATTCAATCGGTAGATGATGGAGTAGGAGAGGTGCTTGATTATCTGGATAAGAATAATCTTACAGAAAATACGATTGTTATTTATACTTCCGATCAAGGATTTTATTTGGGAGAACATGGTTGGTTCGACAAACGTTTTATGTATGAGGAATCGTTTAGAACACCAATATTAATGAGATATCCTAAAGAAATCGAGGGAAATACTGTTATTGATAAATTGGTTCAAAATCTGGATTTTGCTCCAACATTTTTAGATTATGCAGGTGTTAAAATACCAAATGACATACAGGGTGAATCGTTTAGGAAATTAGTCGCTAACGAATCCGGAGAATGGAGAGATGCTATTTATTATACTTATTATGAGTATCCAGGAGAACACAATGTGCAACGTCATAATGGAATAAGAACAGATCGCTATAAATTGATTCATTTTTACTATGATTCAGATACATGGGAATTGTATGACATGGAAAAAGATCCGAAGGAAATGAACAATGTATATAATGATCCAAATTACGCATCCGTTCAAAAAGACATGCACACTAAATTGGTAGAGCTAAGATTAAAATATGGAGATAGTGACGAAAAGGATCAAGAAAATTTGAAGAGATTTTTAAATGCAAAGAATTTGAGACACTAAGCTTACCACTTTAAACAATACAAAAAAGAGCCACTAAAATGGCTCTTTTTTTTTATCCTTGTTTTTATTCCATTACTATTTCGTATTCTGATCGATAATCAATTTTATTGCTCGCTGACAAGCTGGGCAAAATTCATCGTGACGAGTGAACATGATACAGTTGGCAGCACTACGGTACAAGCCTTTCGATTTGTATTGAGCACCTTCAAAAGCTCCTACCTTACCACTGTGTTTCATATTGGCCAATAATTCATCATCCCAAGTTCTCTTTTTAATAAAGAAATCTTCCATCACCTTTTCGTCTACCTTAGCTTTGCGCATTTCTACTCTCTTTTTCTGAACGGCAATACTGTGTTTATCATATTTTTCCTTATCCCATGGTGTTGGAATTGGAGTTCTTGGCGTAACAATATCTTTCCATTTAAGACTTTCAGGATCAGTATTAGCAGTTACGTTTAATTCCCAAGGCTCCATATGTTCAGCATCCATTTCATAAGCTGTAGCAGATGTGTAATACTCATCGGCTAAATCAGCAAAATGATGACCAAACTCATGAACGAATAAATATTCCTGAAATGCATTGTCAACAGCAGCTGTGATATATAGATTGTATATTCCGCCACCACCATAAATGGAATCATTCATAAGAATTGCTGTGAATTCGTAAGGAACCGCTGCGGCAGCATTGCGAATGGTTTTGTTGTCGTAACCAAGTGCGTAGCGTTCCGAATCAAAAGCTCCGTAGGTAACAGAAAGAGCCGAGCGAGTATGAATATCCTGATGAGGATGATTTACGCCAGAGTCAGGAGATGGAGTTTCCACTGCTCTAATCGAGAATTTATCTTTAAACGAAGCGTATGGTTCCGTGCTTAAAAGAACTTCAGCAAAACGTTCTGCATCCTTTTTGAATTTCGCCATATCTTTTTTGGCATATCCTTCACCTAAAACTACAATGTCAACCTGCTTTTCTGGCTTTCCATTAACAACAATATCAATGGTGTTGTAATGATTCTTTACAGGTGTTGAGAAGGAACGATGATGCCTCGGATTTACTTTGTAAGTCCACACAGGATCGAATCCATTTTTAATGTTACGCTTTAAAATGCTTACGTTAACTTCTGCTTTAGGCCAAGGAAAACGAAGCGATTCATGAAAACTTCCCCATTCTGATTTTGCATCAGGCGTAGTTTCCCACTCTCCATAAATACTTGCAAATCCTTTGGAGTAAAGTATCGTTCCCGTTTTTGCATCCTTTACCTCAAAAAAGTATTTTCCCAAGCTTAATTCATCAATTAAAACGGTTTTACTTCCTGCCCATTCGCCATCATTTACCATTTGATCGAAAGCAAAGTGTTCTTCTCCCGAATTTCCCACGTGATTGTAATCCAATCGCATGCAAGCTGATGTAAAATAAGCTTCATATTGTGCATTTGCTATGGCAGAAATGCCAATTAGCATAAATACAATTAGTAAGATCTTTTTCATAGAATAATTGTTTTCTTAGTGTTTTGTTAGGAGTACAAGATAAGGAATATCTGTTATTGGAAAGATGCTTTTAGTCATATCCGTATAGAGAAATTAAAGCTTAAATTGATTTGTGCAAAAGCTTTTTCATAGATTAAGGGCAGCTTTCGAATATTTCTGTAATTTTAACTTTTTAGTAAATTTGATCTTTTATGATAGGAACTCTCGTAAATGTTGTAGCAATAATAATTGGAGGTAGTATAGGCCTTTTGTTTAGGACAAAGATTCCGGAACGAATGTTTAAGATTGTTTTCCAGGCGATTGGGATATTTACCTTGTATCTTGGTGTAAGTATGGCCTTAAAAGCTAATGAGCTTTTATTAATGGTATTCAGCCTTGTTGTTGGAGCCTTAATGGGAGAAGGCTTGCGTTTAGAGGATCGTGTTGAACATTTGAGTGAACGATTAAAAAGAAAGATTGGTAGTAAAGAGGATAAATTTTCGACCGGCTTTGTAACTGCTTTTATGCTGTTCTGTTTGGGAACATTAACCATCTTGGGAAGTTTAGAAGAAGGAATGGGCAAGGAGCCAACTTTATTAATGACCAAATCAGTGATGGATGGATTTTCAGCTGTTGCTTTAGCTGCTGTTATGGGGGTTGGTGTAATCTTTTCGGTTATTCCTTTGCTGATTTATCAGGGAGGATTAACTTTATTAACTGCCTTGTTTGGTGAAGTAATTCCAGAACTAATCATTAATGAGATAGCTGGTGTTGGAGGAATTTTAATTATAGGTTTAGGAATAAGCATTCTTGAAATAAAAAAGATAAAAGTTTTAAATATGCTTCCAGCTATATTGGTTGAAGTACTATTGTGCTATATCTTTTTGTAAATTTGATTGTTAGTATTAAAATAAGAGAACTTCAAAATATATTTGATTTGAAAAACGAAACAAAAAATGCTCTAATTCACTTGTTTGAAGAGTGGGCAGATGACAAAGTAGTGGAGACAGAAATTTTACCACAATCAGGTTCTTATCGTGAATATATTCGATTGATTGGAGAGAAAAGAACTGTTTTGGGTGCGTACAACGCCGATAAAAAAGAGAACAATGCGTTTATCAGTTTCAGCAAGCATTTCGCATCGAAAGGATTATCTGTTCCTGAAATATATCATGAAAATGCAGAACAAGATATTTACCTTTTACAGGATTTAGGAAATACAACGCTATTCGATTACATCTTACACTTACGAATTGGGGAAGGATTTGCGAACGATTTGGTACTGATTTACAAAAAAATTATTAGCCAATTGGTGCGTTTTCAGCAAGAGGGAAGTGTTGGTTTAGATTACAGTGTGTGTTATCCTAGAGATAGTTTCGATAAGCAATCGATGATTTGGGACTTACATTATTTCAAATATTATTTTCTGAAATTGGCTAAGATTCCTTTCGACGAACAATTGTTAGAGGATGATTTTCAGAAATTTTCAGATTATTTGTTAGATGCTCCTCGTGATTACTTTTT
Source organism: Labilibaculum sp. (assembly GCA_016743925.1). Taxonomy (GTDB): domain Bacteria; phylum Bacteroidota; class Bacteroidia; order Bacteroidales; family Marinifilaceae; genus Labilibaculum. The sequence continues at coordinate 900 of JADGFH010000201.1, read as the reverse complement.
GTATCGTGATTTTCAATCAAGAAATATCATGTTGGTGAACGGTGAGCCTTGGTTTATCGATTATCAGGGAGGAAGAAAAGGCGCGCTACAATACGATTTGGCTTCTTTATTATACGATGCAAAGGCAGATTTGCCACAAGAGGTTCGCGATGAGTTGTTGGCTTTCTATTTAGAAGAGATTCAGAAAGTTCAGGATGTAGATCCGAAAGAATTCGGATCATTTTTCCAAGGATATGTATTGGTTAGAATCATGCAAGCAATGGGAGCCTACGGTTTTAGAGGTTTCTACGAAAGAAAAGAGCATTTCTTGAAATCAATTCCTTTTGCATTGAAAAATTTGGAAACCATATTGAGTCGTATGGATATTCCTGTTGAATTGCCTGAATTGGTAAAAGCACTAAAAGCTGTAATTGCTTCTGATTTATTGAAAGAGGTTGGAAAAGAAGAGAAGCCAAAATTGCATGTCGAAATAAATAGCTTTTCGTATCGTAGAGGAATTCCTTTGGATAAAACAACCAATGGAGGAGGATTTGTTTTCGATTGTAGAGCAATTCACAATCCAGGCAGATATCAGGAATATGTTGAAATGACAGGGAAAGATCAGCCAGTAATTGACTTTTTCAAAGAAAAAAGCGAGATGGATGAATTTTTAGCTTCGGTTTTTTCTATTGTTGATATGAGTGTAGATAAGTATATCGCACGTAATTTTGCCAATTTACAGGTGAGTTTTGGTTGTACGGGTGGGAGACATCGATCTGTATTTTCAGCAGACAGTTTAGCAAAACATCTACAAAAGAAGTTCGATGTAAATATTAGTTTAAGACATATTGAGAGAGAAATAGAAGGAAGTTAATTATGGCTAAGAAACGTTGTAAATTGTCTCCTGAGGAGTATGCAGAA
>JADGFH010000200.1 GCA_016743925.1 Labilibaculum sp. | reverse complement strand
ACAGCCCTTGTTATTATAAATAAATTATTAAAAGAAGGCGCTGAAGTCGTAGCATATGATCCTGTTGCTATGGACGAATGTCATCACAAAATTGGCGACTCTATTGGATATGCAAAAGATCAATACGAAGCTTTAATTGACGCTGATGCTCTTGTAGTAGTAACCGAATGGAATGAATTTAAAGTTCCAAATTTTAGAGTCATGGATAAACTACTTAAAAATAAATTAATTTTTGATGGTAGAAACATTTACGACATAGAAGAATTGATCGAAAATGAATACACATATTATTCTATCGGTCGAAAAGCTATTTCATCCTTACAAGAAGTTCCTAGCGAATAAATAAAATATCATATCCTCTCTGAATTTAATTCAGGGAGGATTTTTAACACACACAAATATGAAAAGAGTTTTAGTAACCGGTGGAGCCGGCTTTATAGGATCACACCTTTGTGAGAGATTATTAAATGAAGGTAACGATGTAATTTGTCTGGACAATTACTTTACAGGCTCTAAAAAAAACGTAGCTCATCTATTGGATAACCCATACTTTGAACTTGTTCGACATGACGTTATCAGCCCATATTTTGCCGAGGTTGATGAAATTTATAATCTAGCCTGCCCTGCTTCTCCAGTTCATTATCAATACAATCCAATAAAGACTATTAAAACTTCAGTGATGGGAGCAATCAATATGCTTGGATTGGCGAAACGTATCAATGCTCGAATCCTACAAGCATCTACGAGCGAAGTTTATGGTGATCCTGAAATTCATCCACAAACAGAAGATTACTGGGGAAATGTAAATCCAATTGGGGTTCGATCGTGTTACGACGAAGGAAAACGTTGTGCTGAGACACTATTCATGGATTATCACAATCAAAATAATGTTGCCATTAAGATTATTCGAATCTTCAACACTTATGGTCCTAACATGAATCCTGACGATGGTAGAGTTGTATCAAATTTTATTGTACAAGCTTTAAACAATGAGGATATTACTATTTTTGGTGATGGTGCCCAAACCAGAAGCTTTCAATATGTAGATGATCTTGTAGAAGGAATGTCCAGAATGATGACAACACGTAAAGATTTCTTAGGCCCTGTAAATATTGGAAATCCTAACGAATTTACAATTTTAGAATTGGCTCAAAAAGTAATTGAATTAACAAACTCTAAATCAAAGATTATCAACTTAGCTTTACCTCAAGATGATCCAACTCAAAGACAACCAAACATTAGTCTTGCAAAAAAGGAGTTGAATAATTGGGAACCAAAAGTTCAATTAAATGAAGGATTGATAAAAACAATTTCGTACTTTGATAATCTTTTATCAGAATAATTTAAGCACATGAAAGGTATCATACTAGCCGGAGGATCAGGAACAAGATTGTATCCAATTACAAAAAGCATTTCAAAACAAATCATACCAGTTTATGACAAACCAATGATTTACTATCCTTTATCGGTATTAATGCTTGCCGGCATTAGAGATATCCTTATCATTTCGACACCAAAAGATCTGCCTCTTTACAAGGATCTTTTTGGTGATGGAAGCCAACTTGGCTTAAATATTTCTTATGAAGAACAAGCATCTCCTGATGGGCTAGCACAAGCATTTATTATTGGTGAAGAATTTATTGAAGACAGTCCTGTTTGCATGATTCTTGGTGATAATCTTTATTACGGCTACGAGTTCAGCAAACAGTTAGAAGCTTCAGCTAAGCTAACTGAAGGCGCTCTTGTCTTTGGGTATCATGTAAAAGACCCAGAAAGGTATGGTGTAGCTGAATTTGATGAAAATGGATTAGTTAAAAGTTTAGAAGAAAAACCAGAAACACCTAAGTCAAACTATGCGGTTACTGGTCTTTATTTTTACGATAACACTGTCATTCAAAAGGCAAAATCATTAAAGCCATCTAAACGAGGAGAGTTAGAAATTACAGATCTAAACTCACTATATCTGCAAGAAAACAAATTAAACCTTCAGGTACTTGGAAGAGGTATTGCTTGGCTTGATACTGGCACTCATGATAGCATGTTACAAGCATCTAACTACATTGCAACAATTGAGCAAAGACAGGGATTAAAAGTGGCCTGTCTTGAAGAAATTGCATATCGAAATGGTTTTATTTCAAGAGAACAATTACTTGATTTAGCCAAACCTCTCTTAAAAAATCAATATGGAGAGTATTTAGTTTTAATCGCAAACGAAAATATAAAGAAACAATAAGCCTTAAAATGGAAATTATCAAAACCAAGATTCCTGATCTTTTAATAATAAAACCTAAAGTGTTCGAAGACGAAAGAGGATATTTTTTTGAAAGCTATAACGAGAGGGTTTTTCAGGAGAAAGGTATTGATCTTGATTTTGTACAAGACAATGAATCCAAATCGGGCTATGGAGTTATTAGAGGCTTACACTATCAACTTACTCCCTACTCCCAAACAAAACTAGTAAGAGTGATTGAAGGTAAGGTATTTGATGTTGCTGTAGACTTAAGACACGACTCTCCGACCTATGGTCAGTGGAGCGGCATTGAATTATCTGCAGAAAATAAAATTCAATTTCTAATACCAAAAGGATTTGCCCATGGATTTTCTGTATTAAGTAAGTCCGCAACCTTTATTTACAAATGTGATAATTTATATAATCCAGAAGCTGAAAGAGGAATTAGTTACAATGACCCTTCATTAAATATTGATTGGAGAATTCAACCGGGAAAAGCAATAATATCACCAAAAGACAGGATATTCCCAAGCTTTAAAGAATCTGAAAAAAACTTCAAATACAGCAAATAAGCATATGCTCACTATTCTAGTAACAGGATCAAAAGGTCAATTGGGTTCTGAAATTCAAGAATTATCATCCAATTATCCAAATATTAATTTTCTCTTTACCGATATTGAAGAACTTGATATTTGTTCAGCCGATGCAATAAAAACCTATACACTTGACAAGCCGATAGATTACATTATAAATTGCGCTGCATATACGAATGTTGATCAAGCAGAAAAAAATGAGGAAAAAGCTAGGCAAATTAACTCAGAGGCAGTAAAAAACCTCGCTAGCATAGCTATAGAAAAAGGCATAACTCTTATTCATATTTCTACGGATTACGTTTTCTCTGGCAAAAACTACACACCTTACACTGAGCAAGATAAAGCAGAACCATCTGGCATTTACGGAAAAACAAAATTTGAAGGAGAAGAATTCGTTAGAAAGATATGTCCTAAGCACATAATCATACGTACTTCGTGGCTCTACTCTCCTTTTGGTAAAAACTTCCTTAAAACAATGCTTACTTTAGGTAAGGATAAAAAAGAACTTGGCGTTGTAGTAGACCAAATTGGAACTCCAACCTACGCTTATGATTTAGCTACATGTATCCTTACAATTATTAATAATTCGATTAAAGAAATTTCTGAATACGGAACGTATCACTATTCTAATGAAGGAGTATGTAGCTGGTTCGATTTCGCTACTGATATTCAAAGCATAGCAAAAAACAAATGTAATATTAAAAGTATTGAAAGTAAAGATTTTCAAACTTTTGCAAAAAGACCATACTATAGCGTCTTGAATAAATCGAAAATTAAACATATTTTTGCAATTGAAATACCACACTGGAAAAGTAGAATTGAACATTGTATTAGAAGAATTACTGAATAGTTAACCGAAGAAATTGTGTCAAAATGAACAAAAGTGAGATTGTTGAAATTGTTAATGAAAAAGCTCAATCGTGGCTTGAGGGGAAGTATGATCAGGAAACCAAAAACGAAGTAAAATCTTTACTAGAAAAGGAAGACAATACTGATTTAATAGACTCATTCTACAAAGATCTTGAGTTTGGTACTGGAGGATTACGTGGAAAAATGGGACCTGGAACCAACAGAATGAATATCTACACTGTTGGCGCTGCTACTCAAGGTTTAGCAAATTATATCAATAAAGCTTTTGCTGGGCAAGAAAACCTATCGGTTTGTATTGGATACGATTGTCGTAACAACAGTAAATTATTTTCTGATACAGTTGCCAACATTTTTTCGGCAAATGGTATCAAAGCATATATTTTCGAAGATCTAAGACCAACTCCTGAAATGTCTTTTGCTATTCGTCAATTGGGTTGTAAATCTGGTGTTATCATTACTGCATCGCATAACCCAAAAGAATACAATGGATACAAAGCTTATTGGGACGATGGTTCACAGCTAGTTACTCCTCATGATAAAAATGTTATTGATGAAGTTAAAGCTGTTAAACTTGAAGAAATTAAGTTCGAAGGCAATCCTGAGCTAATTGAAGTTCTGGGCGCTGATATGGACAAATTATACTTAGATGTTGTAAAAACACTTTCTCTTTCTCCTGAAGCTATTAAGAACCAGAAAGATTTAAAAATTGTTTTTACTCCTTTACATGGAACAACTGTTAAATTGGTTCCAGATTCTCTTAAAAACTATGGTTTCGAGAATGTAATTCACATTCCTGAACAGGATGTTGTAGATGGTAATTTCCCAACGGTTTGGTCGGCAAACCCTGAAGAACCTGAAGCTTTAAAAATGGCTGTTGATAAGGCTATCGAAGTGAATGCTGATTTGGTTATGGCTTGTGACCCAGATGGTGACCGTTTAGGAATAGCAGTAACAAACGACAAAGGAGAATGGGAAATCATTAACGGTAACCAAACTGCTCTTATCTTCAACTACTATCTAATTACAAGAAGAAAAGAACTAGGCTTGTTAACTGGAAACGACTATGTTGTTAAAACAATTGTAACAACAGAATTATTTAAAGATGTTGCAGAGCAAAATAACGTTCAATGTTTTGATGCTTATACTGGCTTTAAATGGATTGCTGATGTTATCAGGAAAAATCCTGAAAAGAACTACGTAGGTGGTGGTGAAGAATCCTTTGGTTATATGCCAGGAGATTTCACTCGCGATAAAGATGCCGTGTCTTCTTGTAGTATTATGGCTGAAATTGCAGCTTGGGCAAAAGATCAAGGCAAAAATCTATTCGATATATTAAAAGAGATTTACATTGAATATGGTTATTCGAAAGAAAAAATGATCTACATCGTTCGTGAAGGTCTTCAAGGCTCGCAAGAAATCGAAAAGTTGATGTACGATTACAGAAATAATCGTCCAAAGGAAATTAACGGTTCGACACTTGTTTTGGTTAAAGATTACACAACTAGAATTGCTACAAACCCTGTAACTGGTGAAGAGTCGGCGCTTGACTTCGAAACCACAGCAGATGTTCTTCAATTTTACTTGGAAGATGGATCTAAAATTTCTGTTCGTCCATCTGGTACAGAACCTAAAATAAAATATTATTTTGAAGTACGTGAAACTCTTGACTCTATCGAGGATTTTTATGCTACTGAAGAAAAAGCCAATAAAAAAGTTCAAGGAATTATCGACTCTTTGAAATTAAACTAATACTTTAGGGTAGCCGTTGCTACCCTAAACCTTTTTTTCTATCTTATGGATAACAAAAGAACCATCCTATCTGTTGACGATTCTCCAATTAATAATAAATTAATTGAAGCTTATTTCAGACGTGACTATATTGTAATCTCAAAAGAAGGCGGCCAGCAAGCTTTAGACTGGCTTGATAATAACATTCCTGATGTTATACTTCTGGACATTATGATGCCTGTAATGGATGGCATTGAAGTTCTTGAAAAGATCCAAGCAAATGAAAGATTAAAAGAAATTCCTGTTATTATGGTTTCGGCCAAAACAGAAATGGAAAGCATTAAAGCTACTTTAAGCTTAGGTGCACAAGATTACGTTAAAAAGCCAATCGATTTTACAGAATTGCAATCCAAAGTTCTAATTGCATTTCAAATCAACGCACAAAAACAAGAAATTTCGAAGTATAAATCGTACTTCGACATTCATCAAGGTATGATTCATGCTGGAAGAATTCAGAGATCAATTCTTCCTGATGCTGAAAATTTCCGAAGATTATTCTCAAAATCCTTTATTATCAACCTACCAAAACATGTTGTAAGTGGTGATTTTTATTGGATACAACAAAATTTCCATAAGAAAAGCATTGGTTTATTTGATTGTACTGGACACGGTGTTCCTGCAGCTATGCTAACCATTATGGGACAAATGGAACTTCATACACTATCTCAAAATGGAAATGAAGTATCGGCAGAACATGTTTTTCCTTTATTAAGCCAAAAGTTTAGTAGAATCCTAAATACTTCAGGAGATACCTACACCCAATATGATGGAATGGATGGATTGTTTTGTTCAATCTATCCTCAAGATAACATTCTTGAGTTTGTTGGTGCTAAAAGATCTCTTGTATTGATTCGAAAAACTGCTAACAGCTTAAAAACAGACAGCGAAACTATTGATGCAAAAGATAAGAATGACGAATATTCATTATTCGAAATTCAAGGAGATAGAAATTCAATTGGCAAGGAATCAGAGTTTGCTGAATTCACCACTAAAAAGATTGAAACACAGCCCGGAGATCGTGTTTTCATGTACACTGATGGAATAACTGATCAACTAGGCGGACAACAGCTAAAAACGCTTAAAAAGAAGCAATTTTACGAAAAACTGATGTCTATTCAATCAAAATCTATCAATCTTCAGAAATCTGATATTTTTAACTGGTTTGAAAACTGGAAAGAAAACAATGAACAAACTGATGATATTTTAATTATTGGCATTGAGCTTTAGAACTCTGGTTCATCAGGAAAAAAATCTTTTTTAAAATTCACTAAAAACAATTTTTCAGTGGCACGTGTAATTGCTGTATATAACCAGCGATAGTATTCTTGCGTCAACAACTCATCAGTTAAGTAGCCCTGATCTACAAAAACTGCTTTCCATTGCCCTCCCTGCGCTTTATGACAGGTTACCGCATAGGAAAACTTAACTTGCAATGCATTGAAGAACTTATTATCTCTAATCTTCTCATAACGTTTCTTTTTGGATCTGATATCTGCATAATCCTCTGCGATTGTAAAGAACAGCTTCTTATTCTCTTCATACCCAAGCGATGCTGTCTCAATATCAAGCGTATCCAGCATGATCATTGTATCTAATTCTACATCTTTGTAATCTGGAAAGCGTATGGTGACCTCTGCATATCTAATACCATACCTTTCAACATGTCTGTGAATTCTAACAATTTCTACAATATCCCCATTGGCAATAAAATCCATTTCTTTTAAATCCTCTGCCCAGAAATAATTATTTTTAACCACCATTAAATAATCACCACTACAAATTTCATCTTCGCGATATAAAACCGTATTTCGTATCCCTTGATTAAATTTATTTGCTCTTTTATTAGATCGACTTACCACAATTGTATCTTCCAAACCAAATTCAGAGTGCGCATTCGAAATTTCTTCAATCAATTCCGCTCCACCAATTCTAAATATATCAGGAAAATTTTGCGTTGATAAAGCTGGAAAACCACTTCTTTCATCAGCAAGCATACATCTTAGCTCTGTTGCATTCATCAATATTCCTGAGTCTTGATTCTGACGCACAACTTGGGTTAATATGATTTCTTCAACCGACAAATTATAAGACGATTCTAATTCTTGAGGATCAAGAGCTGGACTAATATCCAAACCAATGGGCGGTAACTGAGCCGTATCACCAATTAAAATTAGTCTGCAATTTTTACCAGAGAAAACATATTGTATTAAATCATCCAACAACCTCCCCGATCCAAAAACCGATGCTTCTCCTGAATAATTTGAGATCATTGAAGCCTCATCAACAAGAAAAACCGTACTCGTATGAAGGTTTCGATCTAAAGAAAACTCTCCAAAACCATCTGTAAGTGATTTTTGCCGATAGATCTTTTTATGAATAGTATATGCTACCTTATTTGAGTAGAAAGTTAACACTTTAGCAGCCCTTCCTGTGGGAGCTAAAAGTACCGAATTGATTTTTAATTGATCCAAAACGGCAACTAAAGCACTTACTAAGGTCGTTTTTCCAGTTCCAGCATAACCTTTTAATAAAAAAACTCCCTGCTTATCATTTTGAGTTACATAATCTGCTAAACAGTCTATTGCCCTTTGCTGATCTTCGGTTGGATCGAATCGCAAACTCTCTTTTATCATTAAGGCAATATGTTTTTTTAGCATTTCTGTTAATTTTAACGGCTAGAAAAAATAGCCAAATAGATTTTTTTTTTAAATTTGCAGACAAACTTACAAACTAATAAGAATAAAAATGAAAAAAGTCTTTCAAATCTTACTTGCCATAGCAATTGTTGTACTTGCTTATTATACTTATCAAAGCATTAATAAAACTCAAGAATTTGGTAAAATTAAAAAGCAAAGATACGATAGAATTACTGAACAGTTGAAAGATATTCGTAAGGCACAGGGTGCTTACAAGGATGTGAACGGTAAATATACTGGAAGTTTTGACACCTTAATTAGCTTTATCAAAACGGATTCTATGCCTTTGGTTAAATCAATTGGTTCTCTTACTGATGAACAGGTTGAAGCAGGAATGACGGAAAAAGAAGCTGCTAAAAAAGGATTTATCACTCGTGATACAATCATGATTGCTGCTTTAGAAACCATCTTTGGAAAAGAATATCCAATTGAGAATTTACGTGTAGTAGCTTACACAAATGGGCAACGCGAATTTAAATTAGGTGCTGGTGTATTTGTAACTGGATCTAACGTAAAAGTTCAAGTATTCGAAGCAAAAGTTTCTAACATGGATATCTTTGCTGACATATTAGAAGAATACAAAGAAGAAATTCTTGAAGACAATGGAAACCGTATTCGTTTAAATAAATATCCTGGACTTAAAGTTGGTTCACTTGAAGAAGCTAACAATAACGCTGGTAACTGGGAATAAATATAGAATACTCTATGAACGACTTTGTATTTGTTGATACATCATTTGATAAAAACAAAACAAAAGAATATGTACTATCCATCCAGGTAAGCCTGGATGGATTTTCTTTTACTGTACTGAACGGTAATAAGAAATGTATTGTACTTAACCGCTTCACTCCCTTCCTT
>JADGFH010000199.1 GCA_016743925.1 Labilibaculum sp. | reverse complement strand
CATCAAACGTTCTACATGATATTCTTTCACATAACCGTAACCACCATGTATCTGAACTGCTTCTGTCGTTACCTTCATTGCGGTGTCGGCAGCATACAATTTCGCCATTGCACTAGCTTGTCCGTAAGGTTTCCCTTGATCTTTCAACCACGCAGCTTTCAAACAAAAGAATCTTGCAGCCTCTATTTCTGTTGCCATATCAGCCAATTTAAAAGCGATTGCCTGATGTTTTATAATTTCTTTTCCAAATGTTTTTCTTTCTTGAGCATATTTAAGTGCTAATTCGTAAGCACCTGAGGCAATTCCGAGTGCCTGAGAAGCAATCCCGATCCTTCCACCTTCTAGAGATTGCATGGCTAATTTAAAGCCAAATCCCTCTTCTCCTAATCTATTTTCCTTTGGTACTTTAACATTGTTGAACATTACCGAATGCGTATCCGATGCACGCATTCCCATTTTATTTTCATGTGGTCCAACTGAAATTCCTTCTGAGTTTGCATCTACCAATAATGCATTAATTCCTTTGTGTTTTAATTCTGAATGAGTTTGAGCAATTACAATATATGTAGATGCTGATTTCCCATTTGTAATCCAATTTTTGGTACCATTAACCAAGTAATGATCTCCCATATCAATAGCTGATGTTCGCTGCGATGTAGCATCTGAACCTGCTTCTGGTTCTGACAATAGAAAAGCTCCAATTTTCTCGCCTCGAGCCATTGGTTTTAAAAATTTCTGTTTTTGATCTTCTGTTCCATACTTTTGCACCCCCCAGCACACTAATGAATTATTTACCGACATGATTACAGAAACAGAAGAATCAACTTTTGATATTTCTTCCATTGCCAATACGTAAGAGACTGTATCCATTCCGCCGCCATCATATTCCAGATCGACCAACATTCCTAAAAAACCAAGTTCAGCTAATCGTTTCACTTGTTCGGTAGGATATATTGCTTTATCATCTCTTTCTATAACTCCAGGCAACAATTCTCGCTGTGCAAAATCACGCGCAGCATCTCGAATCATCAATTGCTCTTCGGTAAATTCAAAATTCATATTATTAACTTTTAAGGTGTGATGAAATGAGCTAATAGCATCTAGCTTTAAGCCATTAGCTCATTTACATTATTTCTAATTCATTATTATCAGTATTAGTTTAACACAAGTTCCTATTCTAATCCATTTTTAAAAATGCAATTTCTTGATACTTGCGTCTTGATTCCTTTGAATTTTTATTGATTATTATTCAAAAGGATAACTCTATTAATTACTCTCCACGTTTGTAAACAATTGCTACTAGTGATTTATCGTCACCTCCCATATTTACGGACATTGCATATGGTCTTTCTTTGCTGATTTCAATTTGCGCATCGCCAGCTTTACCTGTTAATTGTTCCCAAACAGTAACTGCTTGATGAACTCCAGTTGCACCTGTTGGATGTCCCCAACCAATTAAACCACCAGTAGTATTGAACGGAACCTTACCACATCTTGAAGTATTTCCTTCCAATACAAATTCAGGACCTTTACCTTCTTTTGCAAAGCCAATTGCTTCTGTTGCCATAATTCCAGCAATAGAAAAACAATCATGCGCCTCAACTGTTCCAATATCATCAACAGTAATTCCAGCCATTTGCATAGCCTTCTCTGTTGCTTTTTGAGTCGTTGTTAATTTGGTTGGCACTTCTGGTTTGGAAGTGATATCATCTGTAGCCTGACCAAAACCTACGATTTCAACCGCATCTTTTGCAGCTACACCAATTTTCTTCAAACCTTCTTCCGAAACGATAGCAATTGCCGAAGCACCATCGGATACTTTTGAACAATCGAAATAATTCAAATGCTCCACAAAAGCTCTAGGGTTCACAGGAGAATTAGCTGTTCCTTCTAAGTCTTTGTTCTTATTATGATATTCCTGAGCTGTTTCGCACAAACGAGCATTCTCTATTGCATTGCAATACCATTTTGCCATTGCCTTACGAGTAGTTTCTCTTCCAAACTTTTCATAGTAGGCTCCAGCACGATCACTAAAAACACCAGGAAAATAATATGCATGCCCTTCTTTTCTAGTCTTCATCCAACCTGCACCAGCCAAAACATCCGCACCATACATGGCTTTCATTGTATTCTGAACTTCAAAACCCAAAGCCAATACAACATCAGCAGTTTCAGCCAAAATCGACTTAATACCAGCAGTTAAAGCTAAACCACCAGAAGCACAAGCACCTTCAACACTAATAGCTGGCTTGTATTTCAAACCCTCATCAATCATTGGAAGAAATCCAGGTAAGTTCGCCTGATTGTTGAATCGTGAAGCCATGAAATTTCCGATCACTCCCTCATCAACATTTACGGCACCACCTATCATTCCTAAAGTAGCTTGTCCCGCTTCTTTAATGTAGTGTTCCAAATCTGGACGAGGCTTCTTTGGATGAAACTCTTTTCTACCGGTTCCCATCGAAATGGTGTTGTAACCAGCTACCATGTATATTTTTTTGCGTAATGTTTTCATTATTTGTGTCTGATTGGTTTCTAGAAATAATCGTTAACTGGACCATAAGCATGGAAAAATCCTGTTTCCATTACGATATTCACATCAGCAGTTGATTCCGCAACATTTGATTCAAATAGCATTTGCCCAATTGCTTTAGAATTTTCTCCATAAGCAACTGCTATATTGGCACCTACACTATCTATCTGATGCAACTCTTCAAAGAAATTTTTCAACACTTCTGCCTTGTTCTTATCTCTAACTACTGATTTCCAGTATACTTTCAAGCTTGGCAATTGGCCTAACATTGCATCACATTCCACTTCAATGTTCTCAGTTGCTACATATTTTTGTGCACCTAAATCGTAAACCTCTTTAATTCTTCCTTTTTCGTATTTAAAAATTCCATCTTTTTGGGTTCCATTAGCATACTGACCACCTTTTACTTCTTTATCAAGCAATTGATTTAATGCTGTATGTGATAATATTTCGTTTGGAAATGATGGTTGCATGCTATCTAAGATGAAACGAGTTACATCTACACCAACGTAATCAAGCAATTGGAAGATACCCATTGGACGGACCAATAAATCGCGACTTACTGTATCAATTAGGAACAGTGCTTTTGCCCAACCTTCGGTTTTTGCCAATTCTTCTGCTTGCTTTAATGCATAAAGAGCATCACGCATAAAATGACCATTACCAATAAAACCAGCCACATCTCTCGACTGTACTACAATCTTTCTCATAGATTTGGCTAAATCCACTGAGAATTCAGCTAGCTCAGGTTTAGTATGTTCTGTTTTAATAATTTCTAATAACTTTTGAATTACTGGAGGATTATAGAAATGATAACCTATGATATCCCCAGTTAAATTCGCATCTTTCTCGATTCCACCAATTGGAATTGAGGATGTATTGGTCAAGAACCACGCATCTGGATTGTTTTGTTTGATCTGTGAAAACAGTTTCACTTTAAGGTCTTTATCTTCTTTAATTGCTTCGAAGATTAATTGAGAGTTGTAAGCCGTTTCAATACGAGTTGAAGTTTGAATCATTGCCATAACATCATCAGCAAATTGATTGATAACATCCTCATTAGAGATTAACCTATCGTTATCTTTATACCAACCGCGTAATTCTACGATGTTCTTTTCAGCATGCTTTACCAACTGTGACTTTACGTAACCCAAAAGGTTTACCAAAGCCTTTGGTGATACATCAATAGCGTTTAAGACAAACTCTTTATCTTCTTTCTTTCCGATCTTCAGTTTTGCCATCTCGAATGATAGCAATACCAGAATTCCACTACCCATTTTACCAGCAGCTCCCAGAACACTTACGTTTTCCATTTTTCGGATTAAATCCATAATTGTTTATTGTTTTGTTTGTTTTTGTGATTTCATTTAATTGTATAACTCTTCCATTTGAGCTAAATCAAAAACCCATCTACACTACCCGCTTATTGCTATAAACACAATAAGTCTCCCCACTATTTTTTGATTTCTTTACCAGTTTGGTTTGCGCTTCTCTAAAAAGGCATTTATTCCTTCTTCTCGCTCTTTCTGATCCTCTTTAAACAAACGACCAAATTCCTTGGATTCCATTTTACCTGCATCCTTAAAATTCAGTTCAACTCCTTGGTGAACCATCTTTTTAATTAAACGCAATGCATTTGGACTTTTTCCAGCAATTTTATCAGCTAACTCTATTGTTTCCTCAAGAACAGATTCCGGTTTTGCTAACTTTTGAACAATACCCAACTGGTATGCTTCATTAGCTGTAATTCCTTCGCCAAGCATCATTAGATACATCGCATTTCCTGCTCCAACAAGACGCGGTAGTCTCTGAGTTCCGTTAAAACCAGGAATCAAACCAAGGTTTACCTCAGGCAATCCCAATCTAGCTTTTTCACTGGCCACTCGAATATCACAAGACAATGCCAGTTCGAGCCCTCCCCCAAGGGCAAAACCATTAATCGCTGCAATTACAGGAATTTCCAAGTTAGCGATCTGATCGAATACTCCTTTTCCAATTTCTGAAAAGTCATATCCATCTTGTGTGGAATACTCTTGCATTGCTTTGATATCGGCTCCTGCAATAAAAGCTTTCCCTTCTCCGGTAATGACCAAAGCACGAATTGATTGAATTGTTTCTTTATCATTGAAGAAACCAGTAAGTTCCTTAAAAACACCCTCATTTAAGGCGTTTAAGGCGTTTGGGCGGTCAAGAGTCAAAATTCCAATTTTGTCTCTCTTTTCAAATTTTAAATAGTTAAATTGCATGTGTGTATAATTCTATTATAGTTATCACATGGAACTTTTCATGCTTTTTAATATTCATTTTTAGAATAATTTCATAAATATTAAAACATGAACGTTTCATAGGTGTGTTTAAGCATTTTTCATCTATATATCTAAATATAATAAAAACTCTTAAGATTCAAAAGGTAAGATTTCTGATTAGCATACCATTAGCTCACACCACTAACATTTACAAGGCATTAAGAAAATAAAAAAGTTAAAAAAGATCTTCAATTCTTTTTATTAATATGGCTAAAATAAAAAAGCCTGATCCATTTATAGGATCAGGCTTTGTATCATCAAAATATAAATTAATTATATTATTTTCTTACGCCATGTTATGGTAAACATTCTGAACATCATCATTGTCTTCCAATTTTTCTAGTAATTTTTCAACATCAGCAGTTTGCTCTTCTGTCAATTCTTTTGTGTCCATTGGAATTCTTTCGAAACCAGATTCAATTACACCCATTTCGTTTTCTTCCACGTAAGCTTGAATTTTACCAAAATCAGGGAAATTACCATAAAGCATGATTCCATCCTCATCTTCGAAAACTTCCTCTACCCCAAGATCGATCAATTCGAACTCTAACTCTTCAATATCCTGACCTTTGTTTTCGATCTTGAAATGACATTTGTGCTCGAACATGAACTCTACACAACCAGAAGTACCTAAACTACCTTTGGTTTTCGTAAAATAAGAACGCACATCAGCAACAGTTCTGGTGTGATTATCGGTTGCTGTCTCAACTAAAACCGCAATACCGTGTGGTGCATATCCTTCGTATATGATTTCCTTATAATCCTTTTGATCTTTAGAAGTCGCTTTTTTAATTGCTCGTTCAACATTATCCTTAGGCATGTTTACTGCCTTTGCATTTTGAATAACTGCACGTAAACGAGAATTGGTCGCGGGATCAGGACCACTTTCCTTAATTGCCATTACGATATCTTTTCCAATTCTCGTAAAAGCTTTTGCCATCTTATCCCAACGCTTCATCTTACGCGCCTTCCTAAATTCAAATGCTCTTCCCATAATTTATGTATATAATTTTGCGCAAAAATAGCACATGTTATTCAATCTGTAAAGCGAAAGTACATTTTTTTTACACAAAGGAGAAAGCTTAAAAGGGAAAAAGGCAAAAGCAAAGAAAAAGAAGCCTATCTCATCCTATTATTTCTCACACTTTCCTTCTGAATTAGTAATAAAGTATGAAAAAGCTCATTGTTTACTCATTTGTAAATTTCTATTTTAGCAACAAATATTTAAACCAATATCAAAGCTAATAAAATGAGAAAATTTTTAATTCTGTTTTCGGCATGGCTAGTCTTATCGTCATTTGGAGATAAGCAGGGATCTGATGTTTCGAATATTGAAACCAATGCCATTAGTCAACTTATTAATGATATGACAAATACAAACGCTATTGAAGACAATACTCTTCTAGCAAAAGGAGTAAAACATGCAGCAAATTTATGGCGCGAAAGTGATGGAACAGAAGCTCAATTTGAAGCATTCTGTAAGAAGAACTATATTACTGATCCTGTAGAACGTGAAATGGTATTTCAAAAAGTATCTCGTAACATTGAGATCATCACAGGACACTTTAACAAGATTACCTTGGATCTTTTGGAGCCTGTTCATTTGAATATTTTTGAACAACACCCTATCGATAATGCTTTTGGCGCATACAGTGTAGGTTCGCATTGGATGAATGATTTCTATCAAAACAAAATAGCTTTCATGATTGCTCTGAACTTCCCTGCTTATAGTCTGGAAGAAAAAGAGGCAAATGCGAAAGATTGGTCTCGTAAAGAATGGGCTTATGCTCGCTTAGGAGATTATTTTACAGCTAGAGTTCCTTCTGAGTTATTGCAAGCTGCGGGTGCTGCCTCAGCAGGTTCGGATGTTTATATTATGGATTACAACATTCATGTGGGACATTTAACGGACAAGAAAGGAAATCGTTTTTTCCCAGAAGACAAGGTTCTTTTATCGCACTGGAACTTGCGTGATGAAATTAAAGCCAACTATGCCAACAAAAATGGCGGTTTAGAGAAGCAAAAGATTATTTATCAGGTAATGCAACGTATTATTTCTCAGGAAATTCCTGAAAAGGTAATTAACAATGGTGGTTTCGAATGGGATCCTTATGCAAATCAGGTTTACCAAAATGGAAAAGCAATTGATGCGACTCCAGAACCAAACGAAAGATACCAGCAGATTCTGAATAATTTTCATGCTAACAAAGCAATTGACCCTTATTATCCAGACCAGAATACGTTTATTAAAAGACAGTACGATGGAGCTAAAGAAATATCTGCGGAAGCAACAGAAAAGATCTTTACTGATTTCTTACGTTCTGAAGAAACGGTAAAAGTTGGTAAACTGATTAAAAAGAGATTGGGTCGTAAATTACAACCTTTCGATATCTGGTACGACGGATTTAAAGCTCGTAGCGGTATGGATGAGTCGAAGTTAGATGCTCAAACCCGCGGGTTATATCCTAATGCGGCTGCATTAGAAGCTGACCTACCAAACTTATTGGTAAAATTAGGTTACGATAAAGAAAGAGCTCAATGGTTAGGAGATCATATTGCTGTTGATCCTGCTAGAGGTTCTGGTCATGCTTGGGGTGGCGCTGCAAAAGGTCAAAAAGCTCACTTACGTACTCGCATCAGCCCAAAAGGAATGGATTACAAAGGATACAACATTGCAATTCACGAATTTGGACACAATGTAGAGCAAACTATTTCTTTGTATGATGTTGATAATTTTACAATGAATGGTGTTCCTAATACTGCTTTTACTGAGGCTTTGGCTTTTATCTTCCAAAAAAGAGATATGTTGTTGTTAGATATCAATGATGATTCTCCTCAGAAAGATGCTTTGAAGAAGTTGGATCTTTTCTGGAGCGCCTACGAAATTATGGGTGTATCGGTATTGGATATTCGAGTATGGAAATGGTTGTATGCGAATCCTGAAGCAGATGCGGCTCAATTGAGTGATGCTACTATGCAAATTGCAAAAGAAGTTTGGAATGAGTTCTACTCTCCTGTTTATGGCGTAAAAGATCAAACAATCTTGGCAATCTATTCTCACATGTTGAATAGTCCGTTGTACTTATCGAACTATGCTTTTGGTAATGTAATTGAATTCCAATTGGAACAACACTTAAAAGGAAAAACCTTCCCTACTGAAGTTGATCGTATCTTTAAGCAAGGACGTTTAACTCCGAATCAATGGATGGTTGAAGCAACTGGTAATGATTTATCGGCTCAGCCACTATTGAAAGCTGCTAAAGAGGCTTTGGAAGAATTGAAATAAGCATTTAGGCTGACCTTACGCTTTATGATATTAAAGACTGTCTCGCAAGAGATGGTCTTTTTTCATTTTACCTTGTGCTATTAGGTGAGCTATATGAATAGGAAAAACTAAGAAATAGAATTAACCATTAAGGACACAGAACAAAATATTTCGACAAACATAGATATTAGTTTCTTTTCACTAGTCTATTTAGATTATATTTGTTCAACTCTTATTCTTAAAGATGACCGAATCTAAAATAGGCAAAAATATAGTAATTGGTATCATCTCTTTGGTTGTACTAATATGGATAATTATACCAGCAAGTCTAAATATAATTAGATACAATAGTTTACCGAAGAAAGGAATTTATTCAATTGGCGTAATTACCAATATAATTGACGATCGTCGATCTGCAGCATCTGTTAACTTTGCATACACCTACCAAAACAAATCCTATGTTGATGTCGCTGTGGCAGATAAATATAATCCTAAGCTTATTGGAAAGAGATTTTTTGTATTATTTCATCCCAAGCATCCTAAAATGGTTAAGATGTTACTTGATAAGCCCGTTCCAGATGATATTGAGAATGCTCCTGATGAAGGATGGAAACAGTTACCATAATAATTGTACTAACTGTTTATAAAAATAATGGAGACTGTTCCGCAAGGAATTGTCTCTTTTTGTTTTTACTTGATTGTTATTAAATACAAACGTACGAGATCACAGAAAACAAACACAAACACATTCATTGAACTAGAACTTTATGGCCTTTACCATACTCATTGGAATCATCATATAAAAACCTCCTACTTTTACCTCGAATACTTTTGATTGGGATGATCATAAATATTGTGTAAATTTGAAATCGCATTATACGATATTCAAAATATAATACACAACACCCCCTTATTTAAATGCAATATTGAAA
>JADGFH010000983.1 GCA_016743925.1 Labilibaculum sp. | reverse complement strand
GCTGACGCTCAAATTGAAAGTTTGGTTCAACTAATAAACACCAGCAAGCCAACTAAGTTGGTTTGTTCAAAAATATAAACAAATTTAATCGGCTTGCTTTCGTGCGGTTTGAAAGGTTAATTCTTTTAAATCGCCCACGCAACTTAGCAAGACCGTTATGGGGTATTTAAAAAAACGCGAATGAGAATATTGACATTAATCCTAACATTGATAATTGTTTCTTGTAATTCTCCTAAAAATAGAGTAGCACAAGAATCTTTGGTAAATAATGATTCAATTTCGTTCTTCCTAATTGAAAATACACCAGACTATTGGGAATATTCAAAATTCATATTGAAATATCCAGAATCAAATTACTTTGCTTTAGCACTAGAAAGATATCATAAGACCAGAATTGAATATTATGACAGTATTGGTGATATGCCAATTATAGATTGTTTTAGGAATTGTGCTGCAATTCAAATTAAAGCAAACCAGCAGATTGTCTATGAGCATGAATTAATAAATAGGGAAGACATACAAGATTCCTTATTTATGTTCTTTTGCAATGAAAATTATGAAGAGTTTAGACCTCAAAAGAAGTGTACTGAAGACATGTATGGTCGGCCTCAAGAAATTTCCATGGGGCATGTTCAACTACAATACATTAATGACTCTAGTGATATACTCCAGTCTGTTGTAAAAGACATTCACTATTCACTAAACTCTTATAAGAATTATTTATCAAAAAATTGGTACCAAAAGGAATTTGCAGAATTGGGTAAACTTGAAAAAAGTCATTTGAACTCATTATTGCAGAATAGACTAATATTATTTGGTTGGGATAGGGAATATATTGTACCACCACCTCCGCCAAGGCCGTCAATACATGAAATAAATGGACCTGACACTTTAATTATAATGAGTGAGGCAGAATGGAAAGAATTTGAGAAAGATATAA
The DNA here is from genome assembly GCA_016743925.1 of Labilibaculum sp. Taxonomy (GTDB): domain Bacteria; phylum Bacteroidota; class Bacteroidia; order Bacteroidales; family Marinifilaceae; genus Labilibaculum. The sequence continues at coordinate 1,227 of JADGFH010000983.1, read as the reverse complement.
ATGAATAAAAAACACCCCATAACACGCTAGTATAAAGCATGTGGGATTCGTTGTAGTTTGGAAGTTAGTTAAAGAATATGAACACCGCCAAATTTTTTATTTGGTATTAAAATGAAAAATTAAAACAAAATAAAAGCTTTGGCTCAGTCTAGTTTGGGGAGGTTTATTCATTAAATCCCCACACGCTTCATCTAGCCAACGTTAGCGGTTATTTTGAACATCGAACTATTATCATTAAATAAATATAGTAATAATCCAAATAAGTAATAATATGAAAAATAATACCAGTAAAATTCACAAGGAAAACTCAAACATTAAACCAATGAATTTTGCAGTCTCAATTTTATATTTTGGAATACCTGCTATATTCATGATAATAGGTTTTCATGTTATAATGCCAGCCCTCATAAAGCATGGTTTATCTCCTTTTTATGCTTATTTCGTTGGGTTAGGTACTCCGCTGGCTTTAATGATTGCTGCTTCAATGGTAGCTTTTGTAAAAGAAGGCAATATGCTGACTTGGAAAACTCTTAGCGGACGATTCCGACTTTATAGATTAAGTGGAAAAATGTGGCTGTTTACTATTGCAGCTTTTATTGGAATCATAATTTTGTATGGAATTGCAATAAAACTAAATATGGCATTAATTAACTCTAATATTATACCAATGCCTGAATCCTTACCCGCATGGTTAGACACAAGTAAAGAAGTGTCATTGTCAGCCATGGACCAGGCTTTTGGAGGTTTGTCTGGTAACATAATGGCCTTGTTTGCATTTTTAGTCTTTTTATTTTTAAATATAATTGGAGAAGAGTTTTGGTGGAGAGGATATATTTTACCAAGACAAGAATTGGCATTTGGTAAACATGTATGGTATATACACGGATTAATGTGGGCATTTTTTCATGCGTTCAAATGGTGGGATATCTTATCAATAATTCCTCTAACTCTAATATTAACATTCATTGTTTGGAAATTTAAAAATAATACTATTGGCATTATCCTTCACTTTCTTATTAATGGTATTGGACTAATTCCGATTATACTTGGAATATTAAGTACATAGGTATTAGTGATAAACAACCGCTAACAAAAGCTAAATTTCATGGGCGCTGATAAGCAGTTCGAAAGTTTAGTACAATTAAGAAACACCAGCAAGCCAATTAGAATTGGTTTGTTCAAAATATAGAGAAAAGTGTATTCGGTTAACTAACAATATAGTGTCAA
>JADGFH010000982.1 GCA_016743925.1 Labilibaculum sp. | reverse complement strand
CTGAACTATGGCTTATATCGGTTCGAGGTTGGTATTGGTTTTCAACGATCAAGTAATATTCGTCTGAGACAGATATTTTAATGAGGAGTGGTTTTTTACTTGTTATTACATTGTGCTTGATAGCGTTTTCGACCAATGACTGAATACTCACAGATGGTAGTTTTCTATTTAGTGCTTCTTCTATAATATCGTATTCTAAAAGCAAATTATCACCAAAACGAATTTTTTGTAAAAAAAGGTATCGCTTAACAAAATCAAGTTCTTGTTTTAAACTTATCAGATTACTGTTATTGCTATCTAGTAAATAGCGATATACTTTCGATAGATTTAAAATAAACTTACGCGCCAACTTTGGTTCACCTTCGACCAATGCATAAAGAGAATTTAAAGAATTGAATAAGAAGTGTGGATTAATCTGATTTTTTATATTCTTTAATTGGGCCTTTACTTTCTCTTCTTCTTCATCAATAGCCTTGCGACGAAGTTCCAATGTTTCACTAATATCAAATCGAAAACTTGAAACACCGACAACCTTACCTTCCGCATCGGATATTGCATTAAAAATCTGCTGGTAATCGATTCCATGCCTTTGAAATTCAACCAAAAAATGATCTCCAGCCAGTGCCCTGTCCAAATATTTTTTCATTTGAATACGGAAATCACTATAATAGGTATCTAATAAATCAGATCCCAATCGAATGCTATTGCTTTCATTTTTCTCAACATCCAATTTATGAACATTATTGAAACTCGTATATTTATAGTTTTTATCAACCGAAAATATCATGATTTGATCGGTGCTTTCCAATATAGAAGACAATTTACTCACCTCGTTGCGATGTTTTTTTTCGGCTCTTTGCCTTTTCCCAGATTCATAAAGCCAACGCTGCTGAGAAAAATAAAGAAAAATCATTAACAAAAGAGCCAATACCAATCCGATCAATAGGGTTGAATGTCTTATTTCCTGCACCGATTCTTTCACATTAAAAAGAGGAACACTTACGGTAATCAACCAATAATCATTTCCATGTGCAATTCGAATTGGGTTGTACACCCTCATTACCGGAAGATTCAAAAATTCAGAATGCACTTCCTTCTGCTGCTTTACTCCAGTCTGCAATGCCAATTGCACAAAACTGGAATCTAAATTATTTCCAACCTGCTTTCCAATTAAATTCTCATCTGGATGCGTAATACAAATGCCATTTTTTGAAATGATACTCACAAATGCTCTCCCTAAGGATTTTACATCATAAAAAATCTGTTGAAACTTTTTCAAATCAATATCGAAGCCAATGATCCCCTTAAACTGTGAGTTTACAATTACCGGAGCAAGAATACTAATAATCTCTTTACCCTGATCATTTTTATAAGGCTGCGATAAGACCGTTCCTCTTAAATTTTTCACCTGATTCAATAGTATTTTCTCATGAATAACCGAAGTAGATTTCACAAAAATGGAATCATTTAATTTTTCTAAAACAATTCCATTCATTTTATACTTTTTATGGAATCGTTTACGCATATCTATAGTGATGAACCATCGAGCAGATATTTCCGGACTTCCTCTTAAATCAGACTCCAATATCCCTTTAATCGTAGCGAATTCTCGACCAAAAGCGAATTCTTCAACTGCTTCGGCAAAGAGTTCGGCTTGCCTGCACCTATTTTCAATCTCGGTTTGAACAATCAGAAAACTATTTTGAGCCTTCGACAATGCCAAATCAACACTCATTTTTCGAGTGGTAACAGCCATTTTCTCACCTATTAAATAAGCTACACCTCCAAAACTCAGAATAATAATTATCCCAACTAATATGATTGATTTGTTACGAAATTTCATGCAAAAGGATTAATAATTGACAAATGTAGTCTATCGAAAGTGTAGTATCAAAACTAGAGAGAAAAAAAATCACAGATTAAAAAGTCCTTTTCATTTTCTTGGATATACTCGTTTTACAATCCACTTCCATATAATCCTTCTAAATAGTATGTTTTTTAACACGTTTACCATCGTTTGCTAAGTAATCCATTTTCAGATCTTTTGCTTTTGCGATATCGATTGCATTTCAAAACTCACTATAGCTAGGTATTGCGGAAGAAAAATTAAAAGCGTTCCTTTGCAGCCTGAAAGCAAAAAGGAGTTGAAAGTCTTCTTCTTTTACTGA
>JADGFH010000981.1 GCA_016743925.1 Labilibaculum sp. | reverse complement strand
ATGGTACTGCGTAAAAATATCAATAATGCGAATAAGGATTTTATTTCTTTAGCAGATGAAATAAACTATCTGCAGCATTATTTGAAATTAGAACAAATGCGATTTTCTGATAAGTTTTCATACCAAATTGTTGTTGATACATCTATTAATCCTCACAAATTCCTGCTACCTCCAATGCTGATTCAACCGTTTATTGAAAATGCAATTAAATATGGATTGGTAGGAGGAAAAGAAAAGGGGGAGTTGGTGTTATGTTTTGAAACAGAGCGCGATGGTTATTTGAAGTGTGTCATTAAAGATAACGGAATTGGTCGTAAAAAAGCGAAAGGATTTCATCAAGACAGTAATATTAGCAATCATCATAAAACTCTGCAGAATACAAGAGATAGAATAAAGCTATTAAATAAAGTTTTAGATAATGGTCGAGTTTATTCTTATTCAATAGAAGATCTTTTTGATAAAAGTGAATCTCCTTGCGGTACTAAGGTTGAAATAGGTTTCCCAAAAGCTTCAAAAACTAGTGTAAATAATCATTAACTATTTCAGTAAACCTCTCAGATAAGGATTTAATTATTTCATGAGAAGGAGAGTAACTAATTGAATTAATTCTTTTAATTGGCAGTATCATTAAAGATGTACCAGTTAAAAAGGCTGCATCGAATTTTGCTAAATCATCATATTTTATAAATGATTTACGAATTGGGATCTGTAAATATTCCGCAATTTCCAAAATCTTACTGCGAACAATTCCATTTAATACTTCGCTATCATTGGCTGTGTGAAGTTCATTATTTTTAATAAAAAATAGGTTTGACCTACTTCCTTCGGTTAAGTTTCCAGCCGAATTTAGTAGTAATACTTCAAATATTTCAGCTTCTCTAATAATATCGTTGGTTTTTGATCGTAAGCTATGATTGTAAACTTTAGCATTGGGCATTGGCCTTTCAGCATGGTGAACAATTGTTCTTATTCCATTTAAATATTGTTTTGTTTGTGGATAATGATGTTGAATGAAGTAGGCAAAAAAGTTTTTGTCTGTGCCATCAATGTGGAAGATCAGTTTTATATTGCCAGTTTGTACATCATTTATTTGAATTAGCTTTTCAATTTGGTCCTTTATCTGTTTGAATGTATACCAAATATGCTCTTTAATTTGAATTGCAGAATTACTTAATCGATGGAAGTGATCTTCTAGGAATATTGGCTTCCCAGATATAATTCGAATAACCTCATACAAGGCAGAACCTCTAAGTAAGAATTCATCCTTAAATTCTTTTGAAGGTTTTAGCTTTTCATTTTTAAGGAAAATATATCGGTAACATTCGCTCATAATCAACCGCCTCTATTCGTTATGCAGATTTACTTACAAATAAACTGGTTTTACGAGCAATTTCCAATATCAATAAGAATTATCTTTTAGGCAGTAAGTTAATAATGATTCGCCATCCACAAAGTGAAATTATCGTTAATGAGAATTAGTCTCTAAGTATTATTTTAGTATTTTAGCAATAATCAAATACTAAAAATTGAACTATGGCAAGCAGAAGAAATTTTAAAAAAGATATTAATTTCCTGGCAAATGAGATTTTAATGAGAGGCATTATTCATATAGATTTTTTCGGTAATAAAAATTCAGATGAAGTTTATGCGATCATGAACGAAGCAGCAAGCTTAAGAAATAATTATATTGCTAGAGTTAATGAAAAAACAAGTGCAAAATCTTCTCTTGAAGTAAAAGCTCATTTTAAAGCAGTTTACGATGAATTATTAAAATCAACACACGATTTGTTAGATCGTATTGATAATTTAGATATTGGTATTTAATTGAATTATTTTACAATTAAAATATAAAATAAAGAGGAGCTAATGTAGAAATTAACTCCTCTTTTTTTATGGTTTTCGAAAGGTTCCAACACCTGTTAATATTGCTTTTGCAAGCTGTTCTTCTTCGCTACCTTCACTTTGAGATAAATGCCACATGGTATGTATTACTGGTCCTTGTTCATCCAATTCAAATCTACCAGTCCAACATGCAAGAGATCCATATTTTCCAAAATCGACCATAAATGCGATTACATTCGAATTTATTTTTCCTGATATTTCAAATTTCTCCTCAAATCTTGGTTGGCCAATTGCTGTTTGAAATGTTCCACTTACCCTGTTTTCAGTAAC
>JADGFH010000198.1 GCA_016743925.1 Labilibaculum sp. | reverse complement strand
CTACTCGATGGTGTGCGCCCTAGTAGAATCATTTATCCAATAATTATTGGGTTTGCGGCTGTTGTGTACTTGCTAATAAAGGAAGTTGATGGCAATACTTTATCCTTAATTGATTTTTCTTGGTATTCTTTATTCTGGATTTGTATAGCTCTTATTATGATGTTGATTCGTGATTTAGGCTACATGGCTCGATTACGAATATTAACAGATCAGACTTTTTCTTGGCGGCAAGCTTTTCGCATTATCATGCTTTGGGAATTTACCTCAGCAATTACTCCTTCGGCAATTGGTGGAACATCTGTCGCAATTCTATACTTAAATAAAGAAGGTTTAAAAGTTGGAAGAAGTTCTGCTATTGTTATGTCGACCTCATTTCTCGACGAACTCTATTTCATTTTAATGTTTCCTTTACTGATTCTCTTTTTAGATATTCATCAGTTATTTATGATAACATCGCCAGAACATTCACTTTGGCTCGACTCTCTTTTATATTTTGCATTAGGTGGCTACCTTGTTAAATTGGTTTACTTTATTGTATTAACCTACGGTTTATTTTGGAATCCAAGAGGACTCAAATGGCTTTTACTTTGGATATTTAAGCTTCCAATACTACGTAAATGGAAACATGGTGCTAACAAGGCGGGAAGCGATATTATTGAAAGCTCGAAAGAACTTCGACGGAAACCTTTTATTTTTTGGTTGAAAGCTTTTATGGCTACCTTTTGGTCATGGACAGCAAGATATTGGGTCGTTAATGTAATCTTACTGGCATTTATGTTTCAAGGATATTCCATTACCGAACACATCATGATTTTTGCCAGACAATTGGTCATGTGGATCATGATGCTTGTAAGTCCAACACCTGGAGGAAGTGGGTTTTCTGAATGGGTATTCACTAAATACCTTGGTGAGTTTCTACCATCGGCAGGAGTAGCAGCAAGTATGGCTTTACTATGGCGACTCATTTCCTACTATCCTTATTTATTTATTGGTGTTTATATTCTTCCAAGATGGATAAAAAAGCACTTTAGAAACTAACTCTCTCTCTTTTACTGAACAATATTACAAGTAAAAATGATCTCTAATTTCATCTTTCCCAAAATGAAATTTTGCTAGCCCAACACAAATTATTAGATAACAATAAACTAATCCACCTCGCATACTCTGTTTGAAAATCAAGCATATAAACCTAAATCCCACTAAAGGTAGGGAACTAAGATGACTAATAGTATTACAATCATTAGAAATTTAACTGATTAAAATCGATTACTTTAATCAACTAAACAACAAAACTTTAAGATGATTGACCAACAAAAAGCAGCATTTCGTCAAAACTTTACGATATTTAACCATAATCAAACACTCCGTTTAAATCAAACAATGTAACTTACAAGTATAAAATAATTTTGCAAGTCACACAATAAAAAATAGTTATGAGAAAATATTTACTATTACTAACAACTCTTTTCATAATTGTTTCCTCTTGTTCGGACAATAATAATGACAAACAACAAGTCGATCAAAAGAAAACAATTGAAGAAGGCATTACCATTAACAACAACTCAGCAGATCTTTCTAGCAGAGTAACTGCAGTAAATGATTTAGTAATTATCAACAATCTTCCTGCGAGTACAACTAAAGAAGGTACAGAAGGAATTGAAATTGACCTTACGAAAAATTATGTATTTACATTGCGTGCAGAAGTTGAAGCTCCAAAAGTAAAAGGAGAATTTGTTCAATCTACACATGTAAAGATTGTAGATGATATGGCATTTGTATCCTACAATACAAAAGGAGATAAATACAGTGGAGGTGTTGAATTATTTGATATATCTGATCCAACTACTCCAGTACTAAAATCTCAAGCTCTTTTCACTAATGTCGACGTTAGTTCTGTAGAGTATTATGATGGAATAATCTACTTAGCAGGTGCTCTTGATCCTGAAAGTGAAGGTTACGTTATGGGATCTCCAGCAATCTTGGTTACTTTAGAATTAAGTAATTCTAAACAAATCATGTCTGTTTCTACTCTAATTGATCTTCCTTCTTATGTAGCAACTGACGTCGAAGTTGATGAAGACTATGTATATATAACTAGTGGTTCTGCTGGAAGTTTAAGCATTCTAAATAGAAGTGATTTATCCGTTGCTAAAGATATAGTGATGGAAGATGTAAGATCTTTAAGCATTAATACTGATAATATTTATGCCTTAAGTGCACATGAACAAATTCGTTCTTTCACAAAAAATGATTTTACTGAATTAGAAAAAATCCAGGTACAAGGTCCTATTTCTGATGAATCAAAAACCGAAATTGATGCAACAGATGATTATATTCTTGCAGCCTTAAATGAATCTGGTTTAGATATCCGCAACCTAGATGGTAGTTTGAAAGAGCGTTTTAATCGCCCAGTAACTGCTGAAGGTGGTTTAGATGAAGATTACGTAACCAATTCGGTGTGTTTGAATGAAGAGTTACTATTAATTGGTAATGGAGCAGCTGGTATTTATGTTGGAGCTATGATTCCTGAAAACGACGATGATGTTACTTTATTGGGTAGTATGGAGTTTGGTTCTTCTGTAAACTTCGTTGAGTCGAAAGGAAATTATATTTTTGTAGCTGCTGGTACAGGTGGACTAAAAATTCTTACTATAGAATTAGACGAAGGGATACCCGATGATATCATTCCTACAAAACCTTGCGAAACCCTCGTTGATAATATTATTGCAATGTTCCCTGCAGGAAAAGACAATCGTACAGCCAATGCAGATTTGTTTAACGATGAGAACAAGTTAATTCTTAAGCTAACTAAAGAATCACCTGTTTATCTTACTTTCGTTGATGAAGGTGCTGGATGGAAAAATTCTTTGGCTTACTATACTTACGATAGTGAAAATCCACCAGCAAACGCTGATGAAATTGAACTTCATATACTATTCCCGAATGCTTCGAAAGAAGGTTCTGGAGGAGGACTTAAAGCTGGTGACCGTGTTCAATTGGGCGATGCAGCATTTGCCGAAAATACAGTTATTGGATTCTGTCTAATTGCTAAAGGTTGGAAGAATGGTGCAACAGTTGATGGAGATTATCGCCATTATACAAATATTGAGTGGAATACAGATAACAAACTACAACAACACGTTTTATTTAAAGAACAAAACTGTAAAGATATTGTATTGTGCTTCGAGGATATCAGATTACCTGAAGGAGATAAAGATTTTAATGATATCATTTTCACAGTTAACGACAACGAAGAAGATGCTAACATAGCAACCACTTTTGATATCACAAATATTGTTGAGAAGTAAAAATAACAAATTTATATATGAGTGCCATTTCTTCGGAGGTGGCACTTTTTTTTATCCTAGAAAATGGATCAGAATACTTGAAAGAACAAGAATATAAAAGAAAACCTCGCCAATCCATGAATGTTTTTGGAGAACAAAATAATGGCTGGTAATGTAAGTAACAGGGATAATACTGATAAAATACTGCTCAACTCCCGAACCTCCAAAAAAGATAAAACTTAAGGCTGAACAAAGGAAAAAACTTAAGAGAACAATAAAATATTTACGAGAACTAATTTTTTTCTCCTCATAAACAGTCAACATAAATACTGAGGACATAATCACTAAAAAGCCAAGAATTCCCCAATAAATTAATTGGTATAAAGAAACTGTTCCGAAATCTGTATCGTTAGATAACAAACTGCTAATTGTTTGAAAAATGTCTACTAAACCATCTGTCCAAAAAAACCATACAAAGGCTAAAAACAGAGGAGTAATAAAACCTATCAAGCCTGCTAAAACCTCTTTAGCTCTCAGATATCCTAACACAGCAAGAGCTGTTATAAACCAAATAATATAAACACCCGCAAAAAAGTAAAAAAGAGTAGCCAAACCTAATAGAAATCCTGCATCGAAAGATTTTGCCAAAGTAGATGTACCCTGATAGATCTTAAACACATTATCAATGGCCAGAAACATCAGAAAGGCAGCTGCTAAAGAAGGATGCATTCCTCCCAAAGAAATAGCTCCAGTAGCAATAAACGCAAAGACAAAAGCGGGTAAATCGGTTCGTTGGCGAATAAAAATGTATTGTTCGTTTAAGCGAACTATGCCATAAGCAATCAAAACCAAAAGAACACTTGCGACAATATTAAGAACCAAATTGCTTCCTCCCGTAAGGAATAATAACAATTCGTACAGAGGCATTTGAGTTTGCCCAACTGTTAAGGAAACTGGATTGAGAAAAGTTCCCAACCAAAGCAAAACAATTATAACTGGCACAAATACCAGCAATATGGAATGGCGACCTTTAAGTGTCCTTAATAACATGTAGTCTTATTTTCGCTAAGAATATAAAGAACTACCTCATCGTTGTACAAATGAGGTAGTATATTTTATTTATTTCAAATCAAATCCGATATCTTTTCGATAATATTTTCCTTCAAAATCGATCAATTCGGCATTTTTAAACGAATTATCAAGAGCCGCTTGCATGTTGTCTCCATATGAACTAACAGAAATAACACGTCCACCATTGGTTACGACAGCATTTTCCGAATTGGTTGTTCCCGCATGAAATACAAGACTTCCCTCAACTTCGTTTAAATTTTTAATTTCCTTTCCATTCACGTAAGCCTCTGGATATCCACCCGATACTAACATTACTGTAGTTACCGTTCTGTCATCCATTTCAAAATTAGCTTTATCTAATTCCTGTTTCGAAACAGCATCCATCAAATCCAATAAATCTGATTTAATTCTTGGAATAATCACCTCTGTTTCAGGATCTCCCATACGAACATTGTATTCAATCACGAAAGGATCCCCTCCAATATTCATTAAACCAATAAAAATAAATCCTTTGTATGGAATATTATCTTTTTGAAGACCTTCAATTGTTGGTACAATTACACGATCTTCTACTTTTTGCATAAAATCATCAGTCGCAAAAGGCACAGGAGAAATTGCTCCCATTCCGCCAGTATTTAAACCAGTATCTCCTTCTCCAATTCGCTTGTAATCTTTCGCCTCGGCTAGAGTCTTATAGTTTTTACCATCAGTTAAAACGAAAACTGACAATTCGATTCCAGCTAAAAACTCTTCAATCACGACAGTGCTACTTGCAGCACCGAACATTCCACCAATCATTTCCTTTAGCGATTGTTTTGCTTCATCCAAATCAGAAATAATCAAAACTCCCTTTCCTGCTGCAAGACCATCTGCCTTTAACACATAAGGTGCTTTCAAACCTTCCAAAAATATTAATCCATCTTCTAAATTCTCAGCAGTAATACTTTTATATTTTGCAGTTGGAATGTTATGTCGAAACATAAACTCCTTCGAAAAATCTTTACTTCCCTCTAACTGAGCACCCAATTTCTCTGGTCCAATAACAGGTATTGCTTTTATAGCATCATCAGCTAAAAAGAAATCATGAATCCCATTTACCAAAGGATCTTCGGGGCCTACAACCACCATATTTATTCCTTTCGACAGAACAAATTCTTTTACTTTTTCAAAATCGTTAGGATTAATAGCCACGTTTTCTGCAATTTCTGCAGTTCCGGCATTTCCTGGTGCAACATATAATTTTTCTAATTTTTCGCTTTGAACAAATTTCCATGCAAATGCATGTTCACGGCCTCCGGAACCCAAAAGAAGTACTTTCATTTAATCGTCTTAATTAGTAACCATGCTTGTTTTACAATGAATATTCATTGCAAAACAAATAATAAATATGGTTTTGTTTATAAAATGGTATTAATAGTTTGATCGAGAGCAAATTTACGTATTCAATTGCAGTTTACCTGATGGAAAAGAAAGGAATTTTTTATTTCTTAATGACAAATATCAAACTCGTATCCTTTAAGCTTTAGCTCATCAATTAATCGAGGAACCGAATAGCGCATATTTTCTTCCGATTTTGCGTGATTATGAAATAAGATAATAGAACCTGAGCGTACAGATTTTAAAACATCCTGATAACATTTTTCAGGAGAAATATCCTTTCGATAATCACCACTCAAAACATCCCACATGATAAGTTTGTATTCGGGAAGTAGATGTTTTGCTTGCCCTAATTTAATTTGACCATAAGGAGGTCGGAACAAGTTTGATTTGATTAAATCGGAAGCCATAATTACGTTTTCGAGATACTTTGACGTATTTACTGACCAAGCTTTAAGATGATTATAGGTGTGATTTCCTACCGCATGACCATTATCCAGTATTTTCTGATATAATTCGGGATGCTTGAACACATTCTCTCCCACACAGAAAAAAGTAGCTTTTACATCCTTTTCCCTGAGCATATCTAAAGTCCACAAAGTTGATTCTGGTATCGGTCCATCATCAAAAGTGAGGTATACTTTTTTTGCACCTGAATTATATCGCCAAATAAAGTTCCGAAAAAAAATCTTGAAAATACCCGGAGCTCTCATCCATCTCAATTTCATCATCCTTTTTTATAGCTTTCTAACAATCGTTTAAACTCTGCTTCTATTTTTTTATTCAACTCCTTATGCTCATACTTCGCTGTTATTCTGTGCAACTCCTGCAACAAGGCAAAGTTTCGATTTTGAAATCGAGGAAACTCCGAAGTTGAAACTGCATCTAAGTTCTTGAAATAATCCAATTCATTCACCAATCGATCTGAAATTAAGGCTACCATTTCTCCTGCCTTTTCATATTCTGAAGCTCGGTAGTAAGATTGTGCCAAAAGAATAGATAGGTAATCGAATGGAACCTTATCATTCGGCACTAGTTCTACGCATTTATCTAAAACCTGAACTGCCGAATCTCTTTTCCCCTCATCCATTAATGCTTCCGAAAGGCGAAGGAAATTATTTCTCATGTTCATGCACAAGCGCGAAGTTGTTTCATCAATATATACTTCAGGGTCATTCATATTTCCCCACTTAAAATTCGTCATTAAATTGGTGTACATCACATCGGTATTTACACCACCAATCTGCAAATCATCCTTTTCATATTTTATTGGAACTAATTTGTAAGCGAAACCTTCCAATCGGAAATAATCCTCTAAGCCATAATATCCGCTCGACGGTACTGTGATTGAGAAATACACCGGACGTTTCCAATTGTTCGTTACCAACATATCGTAAAGAATCAAACCACTTTTACCCACGTAGTTTTCATCTAGCTTCCACTGCATTTGATCTACAATATTTACACTATCTATTGCTGATACCGTTTTTGTATCCAAAACCTGCTGCTTATCAACTGCTAAACGAAACTTACTAGCTGGAAAATGATCAATTCTTTCATCGTATCCATATATTTTTTTTGTACTTTCCTTATCACTTGCAACATAGTCGACAGCATCTTTAAGATTTAGGCCGCCATTTTTTTCAACGTAAGCTTTTAAACGAGGATCGTCTAATAAATAAACTGCATCACGTTTCCCCATTAAATACTTGTCTCTTGTAAGAGATATTGGCAATGGATCCGAGTCATAATTTTTTAACTTCATCTGATCGATATACCAATCCGTAGCAAGATAACTAAGGTTACAAACTCGCACATCTGTCCTAACACCTTCCACTTCCTGCAAATACCAAAGCGGGAAAGTATCATTATCGCCCATGGTGAAAAGAATCGCATTTGGTTCGCAAGAATTCAAATAATCGTAAGCCAAATCTCTTGCAACATATCGATCCGATCGATCGTGATCGTCCCAATTCTGAGAAATAAACAAAGCTGGAACTGCAGCAAAACAAATAACAAATACTACAGGAAGAGCCACTATATCCTTTTTAAGTCCTTTTTTTGCCAGCTGAAGAACAGCCAACAAGCCCAGACCAATCCAAATTGCAAAAGCATAAAATGATCCAGCGTAAGCATAATCTCTTTCTCGCGGCTGCAATGGAGGCTGATTAAGGTATACCACAATAGCCAATCCTGTTAATAGAAACAACAACAGCACAACGTAAAAATCTTTTTTCCCTTGCACACTCTTTTTATACTGATATACTAATCCTGCCAATCCTAAAAGAAGCGGTAAAAAGTAATAATTGTTATTTCCTTTGTTCTTTTTCATGTGATCAGGACGTAAACTTTGATCTCCTAATCGCATATTGTCTACAATCGGTATTCCTGATATCCAATTTCCGTCCAGAACGCCTCCATATGACTGTTTATCGGTTTGTCGTCCAGCAAAATTCCACATAAAATAGCGGATATACATGTAATTAACCTGATATGAAAAAAAGAATTTTAGATTTTGGGCAAAGCTTGGTTTAGCTTTCTGATCTGCACGAATTCCGGACCATTTTGCATATTCCTCGGGATTTCGACCCGACATTCCTTTGGTGTACATTCTAGGGAACACACTCTTGTGCGAACTCTTGTAATTCGCTTTCTTTTTGATGTAAGAAACTACATATTTCCCATCCTTTTTGATGTAAACATTCTTATCATCCACATAAGATTCATCTTCTAAAGGTGCATTAAAAGATTCCCCATAAACCAACGGATTATCTCCATACTGCTCTCGGTTTAAATAATATAAAAGAGAATATAAATCTTCCGGATTGTTCTGATCTAAACCCGGATTTGATGCCGAGCGAATCATGATTAGTGAATAAGACGAGTATCCTATTAGAACGACTGTAAGCGCCGTTAGTAATGTATTTAAAACAACTTTTCCATGAGCTATTGTATAACGAATTCCCCAAGTTAATGCCGCAATCAATAAAAGAACAAAAATTATTGCTCCAAAATTAAAGGGCAAACCAATCACATTTACAAAGAACAGATCGAATGCAAAGGCCACTTTCACGACTCCAGGAATAATTACATACATTGCACCTCCTAAAAGGACTAAAGCTACTCCCAAGGCTTTCAGAACTCCATTTCTACTTACTTCGTACTTTTTGAAGTAGTAAACCATTACAATGGCCGGAATTGCTAATAAATTCAGCAAGTGAACTCCTATCGATAAGCCCATTAAATAGGCAATAAGTATTAACCAGCGATTGGCATAAGCTTTTCCTTCTTCGTTCTCCCATTTTAAAATACACCAAAAAACTACTGCTGTAAATAAGGATGATGTCGCATAAACTTCCCCCT
>JADGFH010000980.1 GCA_016743925.1 Labilibaculum sp. | reverse complement strand
GAGTATAGATGCCTTAGTAATTGGTTTAAGTCTTGCTTTAATTGATGTAATGATATGGTTTCCTGCAATTATTATTGGTGTGGTAACATTTATCGTATCTATGCTAGGAATGCTACTGGGTAAAAAAATTGGTAGCAGAATGAGTAAAAAATTCGAAATTATTGGTGGGATTGTTCTTATTTTTATTGGCTTAAGAATTCTTATTGAGCATTTGTTTTTCCATGCTTAAATTTTGCCTTTTTCTTTCAATTCATTCATCATTAAACTTACAGTCTTAATCCCTTTTGTCATAGATGGCCCAGAAATAGTAGCCCCGGAAATGCCGTCAATATCTCTTTCAAATTCCATTTCTTCTCCCCTTACTTTACCAATGAATTGTTTCAACCACGATTTTGCCATAATCTCTCCGCCATAAGAAGATCTATATATCAAAACAACAACCTTTTTGATTTCCATACTTTCATTAAGTAAAACCATGTAATCAAAATAATCATTCTTTCCTTTTGATGATGCAAAACATGCATAACCCATTAGTTTATCAGAGCATTTTAAGCTGCTTAAGCTCACATTTTTGATGTCTTGATATTTAAAAGTATCAAATTTGAAATCTTCAATATTGTCTATCGTCAAATCTTCAATCGGAAAAATTTTCTTGACTTCTTTATCAATTTTCTTCTGAATTGACTTTGGAAAAGTACTTGCTTGGGAACTATAAGTTAAACACACAAATAGCACAAGTACAACAAGTCGAATATTATTTGAAACCCCGTTCATCATCAATTCTATATTAGGTTAAAACTTCAAAGCAAAAGGATATCCAATTGCTTTGAAGTAAATATTTTAACAAATTTGATTTAGAACCAAACGCCTACACCACAATTTATAAAGTTCTTTTTCACATCATTACCGTCTTTTGAAAACTGATAATCAGCTTTAACAACTGCTCCTTTTGCTAAATGATAACTTACACCAAAGAATAAGTCTTCACGATCATAAGCTTTATTTGCAGTCATATTCGAAGCAACTTTATAATGTGTATCGTATTTTTCGTAACGTACAAATGGTACCAAAGCCTGTTCTTTACCATGTAATAAGTTATATCCAGCTTCTAAATAATAACCTTGCATTTGCTTACCAAGATCTTTACCTGTTTTATCGTTATACTCTTTTACATCATTAATAAAAGACTGAATGTATTGTCCCTTAAATTGAAACGCATCTAATTTATAACGGAAATCCATTCCTAACATACTAATTCCAACACGTGTAGAATCTGCTATTGTTTCTGCAGTATCATCATCTTTATCCAAACCGTCGAATTCTGATGATTGTGTTTTTCCTAAGTAACCAGCCAAACCAAGATTTAAACCTTTAATTCCATAATAATCAACTTTAGCAGATAGAGATGGTGATGTAAAGGTAGATTCAGCACCTTTTTGACGACCTTTTCTAAATCCATCAGAACCTCTTAGTTTACCGCCACCATCGTAACCATTGAATCCATTCATTAAATACACTTGGTATTTTAATGGTACATTAGACAAACGACCACTTACTCCAACTCCAATTTCGCGCCATGTACTTGGAACAATGTATTTGTCAACACTTGGACGCTCTACTCCGTTAAAAGTTGTTGGCTCATGATATTCATTTACAATTCCCATAGGAACTAACATCAATCCAGCTCGTAAACTTGTATTTGGGCGAACGTTGTAATTCAAAAATGCTTGTTCAACATACAATTCTTTAACATGCTCGTATTCAATCTCTGTCACAAAAGATGTCTTATCATTAAATTGATATCCAAAAAATAACACCATACGATGAACATCCATATTTCCATTATAACGTGTGCTCCCACTGATCTGCTGATTGTAGTGAACCTCACCATATCCACCGATGCTTAATTTCTCATCTTTTACTCTTTCCAAAATCGTTGTACCAATACTTTTTGGTTCCTGAATATCCTGCGCTTTTGCTGTATAAATAGCAGCAATCATTGCTACAAATAGTAATCCTTTTCTCATCAGTTTATTACAATTAGGTATTTAGTTGTTATGCTCGAAAAACAAGCATTATTTCGACTGCTAAAGTAGAGTATGTCTAAATAAACTGAAATACCTACATGTTGGTATTTTTATACCTTAAGGTCTTTTAATGCTCATAAGCAGCATATACT
>JADGFH010000197.1 GCA_016743925.1 Labilibaculum sp. | reverse complement strand
AGTCACTTCTTCATCAAACCAATCAGGTTGAGATAATAGGAGAGCTTTGTGATCCTGAAAAAGCCATTGATCTAATTCTAAAACAAAAGCCAGAATTGGTATTCATTGATGTGGAGATGCCACGCATGTCTGGCTTCGAAGTTGTGCAAGATATCCGCAAAAATCTCTTCTTTCCCAAGTTCATCTTTGTTACTGGATACGACCAATACGCCATTAAAGCCATCCGTACTGGAGCTTTCGACTATATCCTAAAACCAATTGATATAGATGACTTAAAAGATGCTTTAGAACGCTTCTCAGAGTCTCAAAAGAAGTTTCACATTCCTCATGCTTGTTGCTTGACGGAAAGGGAGAAAGAGGTGGTTGAGTTGGTGATAGAAGGGAAAACAAGTAAGGAGATTGGGGAAATCCTGAATTTAAGTAAACATACTATTGATACGCATAGACGCAAAATTATAGAGAAACTAAACATTAATTCAATTTTGGAGCTTTCAACAAAAGAAGATTTATAAACTAAGCCCTCTTAACTTGCCATTTGGTACTAAATATTATCATTCTTTAAATACTTATAGATGAGTACATAAAATCATCACCAATGAGTATACAGACAAAATGAAATTAATATAGATTTAAGCCATTAATAATTATTAAACCAAATTAAAATTTATTCTATGAAGACTATAATTGCAGTAAAATTTATCACCCTGTTAATGCTTGTTTGTTCAATTTCAGCCTTTAGCCAGACAGACTACAAAAAACTTAGCCGAAAGTTAAATTCAAGAGCCGTGAAAAGTGCAAGAAAAGAGGCAAAACAATTAAAAAAGGGTGGATATTATATTGCTCCAGGAGCTTTGCCATTGGAAAAACAATTAGAAAAAGCTTGGGTAAAATCAATGCAAGAAGATGAATCGGGATATCCACGGTATATAGTTGCAACTGGAAATGCTATTGCAGAGACTCAAACTGCAGCTAAATTGCAGGCCAACGAAGTTGCAAAATTTGAATTGGCAGGTACAATTTCGACAAATGTAGCTGCTCTTATCGAAGGAAACATAGCCAATGCACAGTTAAATATGGAGGAAGCGACTTCGGTAACAGAAGTAACAGGTGCCATTAAAAATATTATAGTGCAAGAAATAGGTCGTGTGATTCAATTAGTTGAAACATACAAAAAAATGGGGAAAGGCATTGAAGCCAATGTTCGTATTGCATATAATAGTGAAATGGCTGCAGAAGCGGCAAAAAAAGTTCTAAGAAAGGAACTGAAGGATAAGACTAAAATCCAACATGAGAAGCTTGAGAAATTAATGAATTTTTAGTTGGTAAGGTTATGCATACAGTGATTTATAAATGAAACAAACATGAAACCTTAATCATTGAGATCATAAGGATGGTTAATTTTCATGGGAGTTTCATTTTGTTTGGGGAAATAAATTGAAATAGATATGAAGCATAGTATTTTCTTTAGTTTGAGCTTGATTTTTTTGAGTACCTTTTGTTTAGCTCAAAAGAAAATTTCCGGCAAAAGTCAAAAAGTTAAATTTAGAGTTTCA
This sequence comes from Labilibaculum sp., assembly GCA_016743925.1. Classification (GTDB taxonomy): domain Bacteria; phylum Bacteroidota; class Bacteroidia; order Bacteroidales; family Marinifilaceae; genus Labilibaculum. Next base: position 7,570 of record JADGFH010000197.1, on the reverse strand, counting down.
ACCGATTATAAAAGAGGGATTCCACCCAACTTGTTTTTGGATATGAGTTTCGAAGACAAAAACAAAAATGGAGTCCTTGAAGCAGAGGAATCGGCAAATTTGCATCTTCGTGTTTCCAATAAAGGGAAAGGGTCGGCTCAAGGATTGCTTATAATAGTAGAAGATAATCTTAACGATGGGGCTTTAGTTATTAAGGATAGTATTAAAATCCCATATATTCATGCCGGAAAAGATGTTGGAGTAGATATTCCAATTTCGGCTAAAAAAGAAATTAAATCGAATAAACACAAGTTTAAAATAACAGTTGCCGAGCATTTTGGTTATGACATGGATCCCGCTTATTTAATATTGAATTCTTACGAATATCAGGAACCTAAACTTGTTTTTTCGGGATATGATATTGTCGATAATGGCGAGGAAACAATGTCAATTGTTGAAGACAAGCAGCTTCAGCCTGGGGAAATGGTCAGAGTGAAACTGATGGTGCAAAATACCGGACAGAATATAGCTCCTAATACGAAGTTTACAGTTCATTCTACAGATAAGAATATCTATTTAGGCGAAAACTCAGGACAGTTGGGAACTTTGAAAGTTGGTGAGGTTAAAGAGTTTTGGCTTACCCTGAGTCCAAATAAAAGAGTAAAAACGAATGGAAAACTGCCACTGTATTTGACATTGGAAAATGATTTAGACTGTGGAGAACTTCAGGATTATCAGTTACCAGTTGTAATGAATCAAGACCCTCCCGAACCCGACATTGTTCAAGTAGAAGCGAATGTTGAAAGCTTGCAAAAACAAGTAGCGCGATTTGAATACACTTCGAATAAGATAACAGCCAATATTGGAAATATTATTAACATAAGAGATGTGACTCCATCTAAAACTCATCGTCCCAATTCAGTGGCCATTTTAATTGGCGTTGAAAACTACAAACATTTTGCCCCTGCACCTTATGCAACTAACGATGTTAAAGTTATGGCTGGGTATTGCAGGAACGTATTGGGAATATCAAAGGTGTTTTCTTATACAAATGAAGAGGTAAATGGATTCTTTTTCGGGAATATATTTAATCCAACTTTTGGAGAGCTGCAAAAGGCCATTATTAAAGGCGAAACGGAGTTGTTTGTTTTCTATTCCGGTCATGGGATGCCTTCCAAAGTTGGGAATAAAATTTATTTGTTTCCTTCCGATGGAAGAACAGAAGCACTGGAAGTTCAAGGCTACAATATAAATGATTTCTATACAAATTTAAACGAGTTAGAAGCCAAGGAAACAACCGTTTTTATCGATGCTTGTTTTAGTGGTGTATCCAGATCGACCGAAACACATGAGACCCAGAACCTGATGGCAATGAAGGGTGTAAGAATTAAGCCTGAAATTGAAAGTCCATGGGATGCGAACCCTAACTTTTCTGTTTTTACTTCCTCAGGGTATAATGAAACATCCTTGGGTTTCGATCTCTCCAGAACAGGTTTGTTTACCTATTATATATGTACCGGATTACAAGGTGAAGCCGATACTGATGGCGACAAGAAAATTACGACAGGAGAATTGTCTGCTTACGTTTCCAAAAATGTAAAGCTAACATCCAAAAAAATTCTTGGCTTGCAATCTCCTCAGTTCTATGGAAACAAGAATCAAATCCTTACTGAGTATTAGTTCAATTTACCAACGACTCTGTACGTGTTACTAAATTAAAACACATGAAAAAAATTTACATACTACTGTTTTCTTTGTTAATCAGTACGGCTATATGGGGACAAAGAGTTACTAACATCAATGCTTACCCTGACGGAAATAATATAGTCGTGAAATATAAAATAGAGGGACGAAAGTTTTATCAAAAATTTAAGGCTGAGCTTTATGTGAGTCTTGATGGAGGAAACACGTTTAAAGGCCCATTACAAAAACTTACCGGTGGTATAGGAGAAAATGCGACAGCCGGAGAAAATGAAATTGTATGGGATGTGTTAAATGAAATGCCATATACCGATACAGAATTCATTTTCGATGTGAGAGTTGAAACCATTGAAGAGAAAGTAAAAAAACACTTTTTCGTTCAATATGTAGGAAATGCCATAACACCACTAGGAGCCAGAATAGGCATCCTGGGGAAAACCAATTTTTTTATCGAAGCCCGAATGTCGAAAAAATCCGGGAAAGCAAATTATGAATATACGGGAGATGTTATCGATAATTACGACACAGGAGGATACTATGAATTTAAAGATTCCGATGGGTATGATGCCATGTCCATACTTGGAGGCTTAAGTTTTCAGATGGGGCGAGGTTCTTTTTACTATTTGGGAGTCGGCTATGGTATTCAGAAGCATCTTGTTGAAATAGACCAATATTCGTATGCTAACAATGCAAAAACAGGCTCCGATTGGGCTGCAAGTTCAACAGCCAGTTACGAAGGTATCGAAGTCTCAACAGGTTTCCTGTTTAAGCCCGGAATATTTGTAATTAGCGCAGGAGTTACCAGCTTGAATTTTGAAATATTCAATTTTACCGCCGGTTTAGGTATTGCCTTTTAATGAAAACCTGACAGGTTTTCATCCCTGCCAGGTTTAATACCTGATTATAAAAACTTTCTAAAGATATGAAGCTGTAAATCGTCTCTGTACTCAATACTTAAAATATGAAAACACGATATCCATTATTAGCAATTGTTCTTTGTTTTGTACTTATTTTTTCGTGCGACAACGAAGAAATTCCAACAGGAAATAGTAAAGTGGAACTTGGTAGTACCATTGGTAGTGAAATTTCTTATCGAACAGCCGCCCTTAGTACACAAATAAATTCAATAAACGGGAATACCATTACTCAGCACGGACATTGCTGGGGAACAGAATCAAATCCCGAAGTTGCCGGGCTGCATACTTCTTTGGGAAGTTTAAAGCAGGTTAAAACTTTTTCCAGTAATTTGGAAAACCTTCAAGCCAATACAACCTACCATGTTCGCTCTTACATTACAACAAACAGCGAAACCATCTACGGAACCGAAACAACATTAGCAACATTAAAAACAGGGAAGCCTGTTCTGGATGTTATTGAAATAACCAATGTTACTGTAAGTTCTACCTTAGTGCGAGATAGTGTAGCACAGGATAGTGGTTTAGTCGTTTTGGAAAGAGGCTTTTGTTGGCATACAGAGCAAACATTCAGTATAGAAAATTGTTTGAACAGCACAAAAATTGGGGATGGATTAGGATATTTTACGCATAAAATAACTGATTTGGAAGATGGCAAACAGTTTTGGGTGAAAGCTTATGCCAAAAATGAGGCAGGAATTAGTTATGGTGATACAAAAACATTCGAAACGATTCCAATTAGTGTGCCTGCGCTAACAACATCTTCTGTAATTGAAATAGCCCCCAATTCGGCTAAAAGTGGTGGCGACATAAGCAGTAACGGAAATGCCGAAATAATTGCTCGCGGTGTGGTTTGGAGTACTGCTGAAAATCCAACACTGGAAAACAAGCTTGGTTTAACTACTGATAATCTTGAAAACGATAATTTTGTAAGCGAGTTAACCGGTTTGCAAGATGCTACGATGTATTATGTACGAGCCTATGCAACAAATAGCAAAGGTACAGGCTATGGAGAGCAGAAAGAATTTACCACACTCAAAATAGGTTTACCAATTATTACCTCTCCGGCAATTACAGATATCACAACCAACTCAGTAAACTATTCGGCCGAGGTAACTAGTGACGGCAACGCAGAAGTAACAGAGCGAGGTGTGATTTGGAGCAAAACAAATAATCCAACCTTAGAAAATAATCTAGGCAAAATTTCCAATGGAACAGGTGTTGGTAGTTTTAATGGTCAGCTAACTGGTTTGGCAGAATGTACCACCTATTACATTAGAACATTTGCCACCAATAGTAAAGGCACAAGTTATAGTGAAGTCCCTGTTTCTTTTACAATTCTTTGTATAATATTACCAACTGTTACTATATCGGCAGTATCAGATATTACACCAAGTTTGGCTCAGTGTGGAGGAAATGTAACCAGCAATGGTAATGCCACTATCACTGCAAGGGGAGTGTGTTGGAGTACTACACAAAATCCAACTATTTCCGACTCTAAAACAGAGGATGGTACGGGAACAGGTGTTTTCACAAGTTCTATTACAGGTTTAACCCCAAATACAACTTACTATGTACGAGCTTATGCAACTAATAGTAAAGGAACAGAGTACAGTAATATAGAAAGACAATTTACTACCCCCAAAGAGCTTGTTTTACCTACCGTAACAACTACAGCTATATCAGGTATTACACCAAGTTCAGCACAATGTGGAGGAAATGTAACCAGCGATGGTAATGCCACAGTTACTGCAAGGGGAGTATGTTGGAGTACATCGCAAAATCCAACGATTTCCGACCCTAAAACAGAGGATGGAACAGGAACGGGTAGCTTTACAAGTTCTATTACAGGCTTAACCCCCAACACACTATATTATGTACGAGCCTATGCGACCAATAGCAAAGGCACGAGCTATAGTGACATAGAAAGACAATTTACCACTTCAAAAGAGCTTGTTTTACCAACCGTAACAACTACAGCCATATCAGGTATTACACCAAGTTCGGCTAAGTGTGGCGGAAATGTAACCAGTGATGGTAATGCCACTATTACTGCAAGGGGAGTGTGTTGGAATACATCGCAAAATCCAACAATTTCCGACCCTAAAACAGAGGATGAAACAGGAACGGGTAGCTTCACCAGTTCTATTACAGGCTTAACCCCCAACACACTATATTATGTACGAGCCTATGCGACTAATAGTAAAGGAACAGAATATGGAGGACAGAAAAGTTTTAAGACTCCAGTTGTTACTAATGATTTTTATATCACTAATACAAATGTAACTCCACTTACTACTGCTCCCGGAGAGCAGATAAACATATCATGCGATCAGGATTATAATGGGAATAGTAGCGAAACTGTTTATCCATATGTTGGCTATTATTTATCTTCCAATAGAATATTGGATAGTGGAGATGAGTTTCTAGGTCATGATAAATCTAGCTTATCCACCTCTGACCGGTCTGATAATGAGTCAATTAATCATAACCTATCATCAAGTCTGCCTTCTGGCAGATATTACATTCTTTTTGTTGCTGATTACAAAAAAGAATATAGCGAAACAAATCATAATAATAATAATGCTGTTTCGGGACCTATTACCATTAAGCAAAAAGTATTTTACGCAACAGAAGATGCCCAGGTAGTTAATACATCGTCTACTTCTAATTATGGGGATAATGAAAGTAATGTTTTGTACAATATTTCAGGCACAACATCTTGGTTTTTTTTAAAGTTTGATATAAGTTCAATTCGTCAGAATGCAGTAATTAATGAAGCTAAATTAAGATTGTATGTAGATAATGTGAGCAATGCTTATGATATTAATGTGTATAGAGTAACGTCATATTGGTATGAAAACTCATTAACTTGGCAGAATCAACCAACGATAAATTCAACTAAAATTTCAAAAAGTTTTTCTTCTTCGAATAAGGTGTGGATTGAAATTGATGTCAAGAATTTTATTGGCTTATGGACTTCAGGATATTCGAACTATGGTTTAAAATTAATCGCTCCAAATAATAATAGTGAAATTTGGACTGGTTCAAGAGAAACAGCAAATAAACCTCAACTTATTATTACATATGATGAATAATATCTTAGAAAGTTAATCTTGACAATCTAAATCGAATTTAAATATATTGATTCTAAAATAGAGTTGCCCCCGCTAGTTCTAGATTGTATATCGTATTCTGCGTAAGCAGAATTTTAGACCTATTTTGCTTACGCAGGATACCAACAAAACGTTTGCATCATTAAATCCGCAGCAAAATTTAATGGTATGATAAATTGATTACAGAAAAATTATGAATTTACCCTCGAAAACAAACTTATTTATCTCATTATTGGCTTTAAGCTTGCTTGGCATGAAAGCTTACATCGACAAAACAGAAACTGTTATCGGTGAAAGTCAGGTAAAAATAGAAGCACACGTAAGCGAGAATGAGGCAAAAGAACAGGCAATTGAGTTGGCTAAGATTAATGCACTTATCAATGAGTTTGGACAGTATATTGAGCAGGAATCAGAGATTGCTTTACACTCAGGCAAAGTTGACTTTGTTTCTTACGGGCAAACAAAAGTAAAAGGGGAATGGGTGAGAACCATTGGAGAACCCAAATTCAAATACTCCATCAGAAACGAAGACGACAACCCGCAAAAATGGATTTCTTGCAGAATAAAAGGCGAAGTTCGCAAAGCCATTCCCAAAGTCAGGCTCGAAGTTGAAACATTAAGCTGTCCTCAGAAAAATTGCAGGACAAGTAACTTTGTTTCAGAAGAAAATATGTACCTGTATGTAAAATCACCAATTGATGGTTATTTAAGTGTTTATTTGGACGATGGCAATACGGTTTACCGTCTATTACCATACCGTAGAATGGGAAGCCGGAAAGCAGTGCCGGTAAAGGGGGATCAAGAGTATATTTTATTTTCAAGAGATATCCCGAACTTTGATGTTCTAGCCGACCAGTTGGAGCTTTTTACCAACAAAGATAGGGAAATAAACACCCTAATAATTGTATTTGCTGAGCACGAATATCAAAAACCACTTCTGTTCGACGAGAAATCAGGAAAAGCAGGCTTTATTACACCTAAATCCTTATCAAAAAAAGCCTTTGAAAGCTGGTTGGCAGAGAATCGTAGCTTGTTTCCCGATTTTCTCGATCTGAGAAGAAAAATTAGTATTTCCTCTCCGTAAGAATATAAAGTTTAAGTGGATCAGAGAAAAGTTTGGGAGTGTTTTGTAAAAAACAGTTGAGTACATTCGCATCTTATATACTCAAACGTATAAACTAATCGGTTTGGGTTTTTGATTATCTTCCATAATATCAATCATATGCACATTCCCTAATCCCAAAAAGCTATTTGCAATGAGTATAAATTTGATTTAACTGGATTTAAGCTCAAATTCTTGAATATTTTCAATATACCCCAAAAGCTTAATTCAATTGGCTTTGGGGTTTTCATTTTGTTTAGAATGTAAATCTACTCTTCCAAAGTAGTCAACTCATGGTAACGAGTCGATTGCATGCCCAAAGTTTCTAGCAAATGCTGATCTTCGTTTACAGTCATATTTTTAACGGTGAGTAATTTATCGCCGAAGAAAATGGAGTTTGCACCAGCCATAAAACAAAGCGCTTGTCCTTCCTGGCTGTAATTAGTTCTATCCTAAAATATTAGATCTGGGTAATGTGTAGTAATTTATGCACAGATAATCGATTATAGTTCTATTATCTGTGCATTTTCAACTATTTTTTTTGAATTGCAGTAGAAAAATTGCAGTCAGAAATCATTCCCAACTATTCTGAAACGACACAATAGCAGAACGTATATCCATCACAAAACTATAATAAAGAGGATTACTCTTTAATTAACATAGGAAGCATTACGGTATAACATGATTGTTTTGTATTTTACAACTCTTGATTTTCAGGCTGATGTGATTGTGTTGTAGTCATGTTATTTCTTAACAGT
>JADGFH010000196.1 GCA_016743925.1 Labilibaculum sp. | reverse complement strand
ATTTTTTCTCTTCCAATAATTCAATGGCATTTTCGTTAGCTCGATCTTCTTTAGATTTTTCACAACCGAAAATTATGAAAATAAGAATAATCAATATTGTAGCTGCAGTAATTTTTGGGTAGAAGTTAGTCATGTAAAGTCATTAGAGTTTGTACCTCTAATATACGCAATAAAAAAAAAGAGGTTTTTATTTATTGCGTATATTATTACCAAATGCCTATTTTGTTTGTTCAATTATTTGAAAAGTTTGGTTAATATATCTTTTTTACCCATTTTGATTAATTCTGATTTGATTGCTTCTCGGTATTCTTTTTTATACCAAAATAAGAATTTTCTTTGCGATAATTTTTCTTGTTTAGTTCGTGCCGTATATACTTTCTTTAAGGTATATGGATGATAGCCAGAATAATAAATTACCGTCGCAACTGTCATTGGTGTCGGGGTGAAATCTTGCACCTGTTCCAATTTGAAGTCTAATTCTTTCGTTTTTACTGCCAAATCGACCATGTCGGATGATTGACTTCCAGGATGACTCGAGATGAAATAAGGAATTAATTGCTGATTCAAACCTTCTTTTTTATTGATATCATCAAACAAAGATTTTAGCTTGTAGAAGAGATTAAAAGATGGTTTCCTCATTACCTCTAACACGTCGTCTGAAGTATGTTCTGGCGCAACCTTTAATCTGCCGGAAACGTGATTCTTTATTAATTCTGTCGCATAAGTCTTGTTTGCCTGATTGGTTTTCTCATCTTTCGTTTTGTGAAGCATTAAATCGTAACGAATTCCACTTCCCACAAAGGATTTTTTAATCCCTGGAACCTTATCTACTTTTTTGTAGATGTCAAGCATTGCGGAATGATCTGTATTTAAATTTGGGCAAATATCAGGATGAACACAAGATGGTCGACGACAAGTTTTGCAGATCGATTCAAAAATACCTTTCATTTGATACATATTGGCAGAAGGACCTCCCAAATCAGATAAGTATCCTTTGAAATCTGGCATTTTAGTAATGTTTTCAACTTCTTTTAAAATTGATTTTTCAGAACGATTTACAATGAACTTTCCTTGATGTGCCGAAATGGTGCAGAATGAACATCCACCAAAACAACCTCTGTGCATGTTAACAGAGAATTTAATCATGTCAAAGGCAGGAATCTTCTTGTCTTTGTATCTCGGGTGAGGTAAGCGCGTATATGGCAAATCGTATATCGCATCCATCTCCTTTTCAGTCATTGTAGGGTAAGGAGGATTAACAACAATGCATTGATCTTTGTACTCTTGAGTAAGTTTTTTCGCCAATACCGAATTTGATTCCATCTCGATGTATCGGAAATTGCTCGCAAACTTCTTTTTGTCTTTTAAGCAGTTCTCGTGCGAATACAGTTCCTGCTTGTCCCATTGTTTCTTTGTCGGATAAGCTTCACCTTTTTCTGCTAAAAACGAAGTTTGCGGTATGTTTGTTAACGACTGAAAAGGAACACCTTTCTTGGTTAGTCGAACAATCTCCTTAAGTGGTTTTTCACCCATTCCATAAACTAGCAAATCAGCTTTGCTATCGCAAAGAATACTGGGCTTTAATTGATCTATCCAATAATCGTAATGGGTTAGTCTTCTTAAGGACGCTTCAATTCCACCTATCAGAACGGGAGTGTCTGGATATAAATCTTTTAGGATTTTTGAATATACAACAGTTGGAAGATCTGGACGATATCCGTGTTTTCCGTCGGGTGTGTAGGCATCATCATGTCTTAACCTACGGTTCGCAGTGTAATGATTCACCATAGAATCCATATTTCCAGCTGTTACCCCAAAAAATAACCTAGGCTGCCCTAGTTTTTTAAAATCGCGCAAATCATCTCTCCAGTTTGGTTGAGGAACAATGGCAACTTTTAAGCCTTCTTTCTCTAAAATTCTACCAATTACTGAAGCACCAAATGATGGATGATCTACATAAGCATCTCCACTGAATAAGATAACATCTAATTCTTCCCAGCCTCTTTCTTTTACTTCCTTTGCTGATGTAGGAAGCCAATTTTCCGTTCTTAATTTGCGATTCTCTGTCATATGTCGTGTAATTGCTGCAAAGATAGCATTATTTAAAAACATTTTAAAGAAGCAATCGTGTTGAGGTGACTATATAGAAAGAATTTCAAACAATAATTTTATTTTTTCAAGTAAAGTTGATGCATTATTGCCTGTTTTTAGTGCTGTGTAGACTTTGTTGGGAACCTGTCATGACTTATCTTTACCGCGAAAAACAAATTGTAATGGAATATTTCTCATATCATACCCATACAAGCTATTGCGATGGGAAAAGTACGGCTGAAGAAATGGTACTTAGGGCGATTGAATTAGGCTTAAAAAGTATTGGTTTTAGTTCTCATGCACCTCTGCCTAATAAAGAGCCATGGAGCATGGATGAAATTTTACTGGAAGCATATGTAGACGAAATCGAAGAACTTAAAGTAAAATATACGGATAAGATTGATGTTTATCGTTCATTAGAAATTGATTATATCCCTGGAGTTACTGCTTCTTTTAAGAGTTATAAGAAAAAAGCTCATTTGGATTACACAATTGGTTCTGTGCATTTGGTTAAAGTTGATTCGAATTCAGAGTTTTGGTTTCTTGATGGTCCAGATACAAATTTTAGTCATGGAGTTGAAGTTCTTTTTGATGGAGATATTAAAAATGCTGTAACCGCCTATTTTGATCAAGTAATTGAAATGATTATCACACAACAGCCAGATATTGTTGGGCATATCGACAAGGTTAAAATGAATAATAAAGGGCGGTATTTCTCAGAGGATGATAAATGGTATCTTGATTTGCTAGACAAGACAATTATTGCCTTGAAGGAATCTGATTGTATAGTAGAAGTAAACACAAGAGGAATTTACAAGAAAAAGTCAGGGACATTTTTTCCAGATGCTTATTTTCTAAAGCAATGTTTAAAATATGATATTCCGGTTACAATAAGTAGCGATGCTCATCATGTAGATGAATTAATTTCAGTCTTTGATTCTGCACAAGAAATGCTTAAAAGGATTGGTTTTGTTTCAGTTCGGGTGTTTGAGGGCGATATTTGGTGCGATCATCCATTGTGAAAACGAGCAATAATGTTGATTATTTAATAGGAAAATCAATAAAGATATTGATAAATAATGCTATTTTTACTCAATTGAAGAGGCCTACATTCTTGGATTTGTGAAGTTGTTAGTGTTGTTAGCCTGTAGTAAAAATCATAAAGACTTTAAAATAAAGAAACTGTAGATGCGTTAAGTGATAAGTCTCCTTAATAAGAGATTGTACTTAGCATATCGCTCCCGAGGTTTTTCGGGACAACCCTATAGAACGTGTAATATATGAAATTGGTTGATCCAAAAGATTTATTAAAAGCCAGTGAAAGCCTAAATTGGTTTGGCGGTGAAAATTTTGCCAAACTGTTAATGTATCTTCTTCGTTTAAATAAATTGAATGATTTGTATTCCGCAAATTATAGCAAGGATGGATTAGAGTTTATTGATTCATTATTGAATGATTTGAATATTAAATTCGAATTTGATGAAGAAGAGCTAAAGCGGATTCCTAAAGAAGGATCGTTTATCACTATTTCAAACCATCCTTTTGGTGGAATTGATGGATTGATATTGATAAAAATGATCTGTACAGTTCGACCTGAATTTAAAGCGATGGCTAACTTCTTGCTAAAAAAGGTAGAGCCAATTCAGGACTATTTTTTAGGAGTTAATCCGTTTGAAGATAGAAAAGGAGCATCATCTAGTACTGGAGGTTTAAAAGAAGGTTTACGTCACTTAAGTGATGGGAAACCCCTAGGGATTTTTCCTGCAGGAGAAGTTTCATCATATCAATCACAAACTCATAATATTACTGATAAGCAATGGAAGCCGTCTATCTTGAAATTCATTAAGAAAGCTGAGGTGCCAGTAATCCCAATTTATTTTCAAGGAAGTAATTCTTTGATATTTCATCTTTTAGGGATGATTCATCCTAGCTTACGTACGGTGAAATTACCTTCAGAGCTTTTGAATAAGAAGAATAAAGTAATTCGAATTCGTATTGGTAACCCGATTTCGGTAAAAGATCAAAAGGGATTTACAGATATTAATCAGTATGGACGCTTTTTACGTGCGAAAACCTTTATGTTAGGAACACCAATTGAAGTCAAGAAATTTTATCAGTTCAAGCGTAAAGCTAAGGAAGAGAAGGTTGAAGAAATCATTTCACCTGTAGATCCTGTTCTGATAAAAAGTGAGGTGGAAGGTTTGGCACAAGAACACTTGCTGTTCAAGAGTCGAAATTTTGTAGTTTATTGTGCTCCGTCTTCCATGTTGCCTAATATTCTTAATGAAATAGGGAGGTTGAGAGAAATTACCTTTCGCGAAGTAGGAGAGGGGACGAATCTTAGTATCGATGTTGATGAATTTGATTTATATTATCACCAATTATTTATTTGGGACGAAGAGGCGGATAAGATTGTTGGAGCATATCGTGTTGGAAAGGGAAATGAGATTTTGAATGAGTATGGATTAAAAGGATTTTATTTGCAAAGCCTATTCCGTATGAGTAAAAAGTTCCAGCCAATATTAGAAGAATCTTTGGAGTTGGGGCGTTCTTTTATTGTGAAAGAATATCAGCGTAAGCCAATGCCATTGTTTTTACTTTGGAAAGGTATCCTGTATTTCTTGCTTAAGAATCCGCAATCTCGTTATTTAATTGGACCGGTAAGTATTAGCAATAAATACTCCGATTTGTCGAAAGATTTGATCATTAAATTTATTATGGCAAATTATTTTAACTACGATTTAGGCCAATACATTAAATCTAGAAAGCAATTTAAAGTAAAAATAAAGGATCTCGATGTAGATATCTTGTTGGAAATGGCCAAGAATGATATCAATAAATTAGATAAGATTATTGGTGATTTTGAGATTACAAATGATAAGTTACCAGTGCTTTTAAAGAAGTATATTTCATTGAATGCAAAGATAATAGGCTTTAATATTGATCCTAATTTTAATGATTGTTTGGATGGCTTAATTGTTATTGATTTGTTTGATGTTCCTGTTAAGGTGATCGAATCGCTATCGAAGGAGATTAAAGATGATACGATTTTGAAAAGATTTTCGACAGAAGATACCGACTATTAGCATATATTTTACGAACTTTGGCGAGCAATTTTGTTAACTGAAAAAGACGATTAATTGGATTTTCAATATATATTTAAGGGAATAGTTGTTGGCTTAATGGTTTCCATACCATTGGGGCCAATCGGCGTTTTAATTATTCAAAAAACCATTCAAAAAGGTCGATTAGCTGGATTTATTTCTGGTTTGGGTGCTGCGGTTGCTGATATGTTTTATGCAACGGCTGCTGCTTTTGGTTTGGGCATGGTGTTAAGTTTTATTGAGACACAAGAATTTTACCTTCAGTTAGTAGGTAGTATCTTTTTGGTTTATGTTGGTTTGCGAATTTTCCTTACCAACCCAATCAAGCAAATTCGAGCAGGTCATAAGCCTGGAAAAAAAGGAATGCTAGGCGATTTCTTATCTATCTTTTTCCTTACTGCCTCGAACCCAATAGCGGTTTTTGTATTTGTTGCTGTATTTGCAGGAGCTTCTATTTTTGGAAGCAATCCAACGCTAAGAATCGAATTGTTTTTAATCTTAGGAGTGTTGCTTGGTGGTGCATTATGGTGGTACACTTTATCAACCATCATCAATATTTTTAGAAAAAAATTCAGATTGAAGCAGTTGTTTTGGATTAATAAAACATCTGGAATTATTATTGCAGCACTTGGTTTTCTTGCCTTTTTAGCTTGCTTCGAGCCAATTAAATCCTTTTTACATCATTAAAAAGAAGAACAAAAAAATGCCCTCAGTAATTAACCAAGGGCTTTTGTGATTTTCAATTTCTTATTTTTTCAGTCCTCTATCGGATCGTAACCATGGTAGCGCCCCATCCATACTCTTTAAATGAAGCATCTTGCTGATAGTGTTTTCTGTATTTTCGCTTCAATTCGCTTTGAACTTTTTGTTTTAGTGTTCCATTTCCAATTCCGTGAATGAAAACAATCTTTTTGCCTTTTTCGTGTTGGGATTGTCTAAGAATCTCGTGAAACTTATTTAGTTGGTATTCTAATATGTCAGCGTTTGATAATCCAGTTACAGAGTCGATTAGTGCATTGATGTGTAAATCTATTTCTAAGATATCACTTGAGGATTTTCCTTTTGGCTGTGCTGGTTTCTCCGAATTTTCCTTATCACGAATTACTTGTTTGAATTCTTTGTTGCTCAACTCCTCAATTTTGTGCTCTAGAAGTTCGCCTGTTAATTTATGAAGGAAGCTGTCCTGATGAAAATAGGCAGTTTCTCTAAAGCTAGAAGATTTGTGGAATTTTACCGCTTGAAGTTTAATGTTTCTGTTTAAAGGAGTTTTAATGCTTGATTTTCCTTGCTGGTAATAGATAATTTGAAAATGACAATTGCTAAGTTCATTAAGCTCCTTTTTGTCGTATTCTCTTAATATGATTTTTGATTTAGGGTCAAGATTGCCAGCGGTTATTCCTTCTAAACCATTACTTATTTCGTGATAATAAGAGTATAATAGAATGTGATTGGTGTCATTAATCAAATACAGTTCAAGAGGACTATCTGTAGGATCTGATGATTCTCGAGGCGTAAAAGCAGCATAAATTTCTTCTTTTTCAACAAAGAGAGCATTTTTTTGTTCTGAGATAGTAGAACTTTTGCTTAGGGCACTGTTTTGTTTTGTTGGTGCTGCATCAATTCCATTTGCCGATTCGACCACAACTAGATTTGTTTTTAAGCTAGGGATTTCAAATTCATCCTCTTCGTTTAGAACCATTACAGTTTTAGCATCAACAATTCGAGTTACGATACCACCCCCAATGTCGTTTAAAAAACGAACTTTGTCTCCTATATTTATTTGCATTTTATATTTTTATTTAAAGTGGCAATAGAAATCTCAATTAAACACTAGGCGTTGAGAAATTGCCAACAGGTTTTCTAATTCCGACAAAGTTAGCTATTTTTGCCGATCAATTCGCAAGGCCTTTTTTATTATAGATGGTAAGCGTAATAATATTACAGATGAATAACAGTACAAGTACAGATAGTTTGGAAGCCAAACGAATTCAGATATCAGATTTCACTTATGATCTTCCTGATCATAGAATTGCGAAACACCCATTAGCTAATAGAGATGTATCTAAATTGTTAATTTATAAAAAGGGAGAGATTTCAGATTCTATTTTTGACAAGTTGCCCACCGAAGTAGAGGAAGGAACTACAATGGTATTCAATAATACGAAGGTGATTCAGGCGCGATTAATTTTTTATAAAGAAACAGGAGCGCGTATTGAGATCTTTTGCCTCGAACCTTTAGCTCCTGCAGATTATAATTTGGCTTTTCAAGCCTGTGAATCTTCATCGTGGAAATGTATTGTTGGAAATGCTCGAAAATGGAAATCGGGCGTATTAAAAATGCCATTTTTTGTAGATGGAAAGGAGTATTTTTTAAGTGCTGAAAAAGGAGAGAATTTTGATGGTTCACAAGAAATTAGTTTTTCTTGGGATCATTCTGAATTGTGCTTTAGTGATGTTCTAGAACAAACGGGAAAAATTCCAATTCCTCCCTATTTGAATCGGGATACGGTAGAGACAGATTTAGTTAGATACCAGACGGTTTATTCCAAGTTTGAAGGATCGGTTGCTGCGCCAACGGCAGGATTGCACTTCACTAATGAGGTGTTTGATGAATTGGATTCGAAAGGAATTCGAAGAAATGAATTGACACTACATGTAGGAGCGGGAACCTTTAAGCCTGTAAAATCAGAGCTCATTGGGGATCATGAAATGCATACAGAGCATATACAGGTTACTGCAGAGAGTTTGCAAAATATTATAGAAGCAGATAAACAAATTATTGCTGTTGGTACTACCTCTGTGCGTAGCTTGGAAAGTTTGTATTGGATGGGTGTTAAGGTTCTGGAAGGAAAAGAGAACTTGCATTTATTAGAGCAATGGGAGGCTTATCAACTTCCTAATAAATATAGCAGACGAGAATCTTATCAGGCGTTGTTTAATTATATGCAAGAAAAGGAGTTGGCATTGTTTAATGCAGCCACTCAAATTATTATTGCTCCAGGCTATGAGTTTAGAGTGATTTCAGGTTTAGTGACTAATTTTCATCAGCCTCAAAGTACTTTACTCTTGCTGATTTCTGCACTCGTAGGAGATAATTGGAAGAAAATCTACTCTTATGCAATGGAGAACGATTTTCGTTTTTTAAGTTATGGCGATAGTTCTTTATTAATGAAGGAATAATCTGAGTGAAAAATGATTTTTTAAAGTTCAAAAGATAGATTCAAGCACCTTTACCAAGGTGCTTTTTTTATTTGTGAATCAATCGTGTCCTAAAGTGGCACTGTCATTCTCTGACTACAGGCAGGCTGTAAGTGTTAGCTTGTTAACATAGTAGAAAGGGGCAGGCTGGCTTTCATTAATCACAGAGAACAGGCTAGCGCACGATTATTTCCTGCGGTTTTTTTTAATGTATAATAGAACGCGATGAAATCGCGCACTAGCAATGGATCTCACTTCGTTCGGCAGTTTACGACATAAAGTATTTTAAGAATTAGTCTTATAATCGAAGGGCTTCGACATTGAGTCCGGAGGCAGGGACCCGCTTAGTGAAGAATTCGTTAATAACAAAAGTTTGTTTGAGCAGAGCGAGTTCTTTTGTTTAGAATACGAGCTTTTAGCGGGTTGTTGAGGACGTGGTCGGCGGACTCTTTGCCTACTTTCTCGACTGCAGGAGAAAGTAGTAGCCCAGCGGCTTGAGTGAAAAAAACAAGATGTGATTGAACCCTAAAAATATGGATTGATTTTCCGAATGACAAATTGGATAATGAGCTAATGCTTAATATGCTAATATAGAACGCGATGAAATCGCGCACTCGCAAGGCTCTTTTTGTTGCTCCTACTTTGTATTGTTTTAAAAAAGACTTAAATTTAGTTTATGTTCACTTTTTAATAGATGTAAAGTATGATTTACAAATTAAAACTCTTCCTTC
>JADGFH010000195.1 GCA_016743925.1 Labilibaculum sp. | reverse complement strand
TATTTCTTGTTAGTATATTGGTTATTCCGATTTTACATCAATTGATACCTAATTTGTTGCGAGACCAATTGAACAACAAGGAGTTTGTGAAAATAGTGTCTTTTTGGTCGATTGTTTTTTTCCTGTTCGAGCTTCTGGTATATATTCGGATGAATTGGGCGATAAAAAACAATCATTCAGTTTCCAAAAGAATATTGATTCCCAATTTAATTATGGAATTTGGTTTGCCGGCAATTATTCTATTCAATTCGGTGAAATACGATAATTCATTATTGGTTTTGGAATACGATGGACTCACTTTTTATTTTTTACTCTTGATGTTATCAGCAATGCATCTAGATTTTAAAATATCATTGGGTGCAGGAGTATTGGCTTGTGTGGGATATTTTGGTGTTTCCTATTGGGGGATGGAGTTTGTGAAACCAACGGGCGATATTGATCAAATGCTAGAAGTTTATACCATGAGGAGTTTTGGTTTGTTATCAGCTGGAGCTATTGCAGGTGTTGTTGCAGCGGAAATTCGGAAAAGAGTGAATAATCTTCTAAAGGCAAAGGATAACCAAAACGAAATAGAATCTCTTTTAGGGCAGCAGTTATCCAAAGGAGTTGCACAAGAATTAATCTTACATAGAAATGATACGGTAGGACAAAAGGTTTTTGGTTCGATCATGTTTTTGGATATAAGGAACTTTACGGTTATGGCCGACCATCAAAGTCCCGAAGAAACAATTGAATTTCAAAATGCTATTTTTGACCCTTTAATCCGGATTATTGAGAAAAATAATGGGATCATTCATCAGATATTAGGAGATGGTTTTATGGCGTCATTTGGTATTGCTGTGAAAAACGATAAGCATGCAGAAGACGCTTATCATGCAGGACTGGAAATTATTGAAGCCATAAATCATTTGAGACCATTTGAAAATGAAGATTCAACCATAGTTGGAATTGGTTTGCATTGCGGCGAAGTAGTAACTGGAAATATCGGCAATGAAATTAGAAAACAGTTTTCTATAGCTGGTAAAAATGTAATTATTGCATCTCGAATAGAACAGTTAAATAAGAAATTCAAAACTCAATTTTTGCTTAGTAATCAACTAGCTAATTTATTAGATTGTAAAAAGGAATTGATTGATTTGGGCTCTGTTAAAGTGAAAGGTATTGAAGAAGAAGTAAATGTTTATCAGGTAACAGAAGAGCTTTGTTATTGTCATAAATAACTAGAATGAGCCTTTTTGAAAAATGTCACAAAATAAATTAGAGAAGCTAGCGTTATTTTACTTTCGCTAGCTTTTTCCATTGAAATACACTTCTGTTTAGTATAACTATTTGGGAATAATCTTTCTAAATAAGACTGTATGCTATTGTTATTTATGCTTAATGTATGTATTTTTGAGATGAAATGCATTTAAAGCTTGATAAGGGGTATTATTTTTACTGTTTTTAAATTGGGGTTAATTTAGACTGGTATTTAAAAAAAATATAAACATTTTTGTACCCGTTACAGTAGAATGAATGTACTGACTTGTTATTTGGATGAGTTGTGATGTTGGATAAAGCAAGTTGAATCAATTTACTATTGAATGATTTTAAGAAGATTAGTATCAGTTTTTATTGTTTTGGCCCTAGTGTTTCTAGACCAAACTTTTAGTTTCTCTAAGCAAGAATCTCCCGCTGTTCCATTTGACACTAGCATCGAAGCTGTGTCTCATAGAATTTACAATAACCTTTCTGAAGGACCACAAGTTAAAAGGGCTGATTATATAATGAATCGTTTTTTAAGGAAGTGGGAAGTGTCTGGAGCTACAGTTGCCGTTGTTAAAGATGGTAAATTAGTATTTGCAAAAGGATACGGATATTCTGATGTAGAAAATGAAGAAAAAGTTGAACCTTCCCATTTGTTTCGAATTGCCAGTGTTTCAAAGTTGATAACTGCTACTGCAATTATGAAGCTTCAAGAAGAAGGTAAATTGCATTTAGATGATTATGTGTTTGGTGAGCATGGGATTTTAAATGATAGCGTATATTCTAATATTCGCGACAAGCGAACCAAGCGAATGACAGTAGAACATCTACTTAGACATTCAGCTGGTTTTACAAGCAGATATGGAGATCCAATGTTTTTACCATTAGCCATAGCCAAAAAAATGAAGGTTAAGGCTCCTATTGATGCACAGACAACCATTCAATTTGCTATTTCAAGACGTTTGCATTTTACGCCAGGTACTCGTGGTGGTTATTCAAATTTGGGATATGTAATTCTTGAGAAGGTAATAGAGAAGGCAGCAAAGGAAGGTTACGAATCATACGTACAATCGCATGTTTTAAAACCAGCTGGGATTTTTGATATGCATATGGGAAAAAGCTTACGAAAAGATCAGTTTTCTAATGAAGTAAACTATTACGAACAATCCAATGCGATAAAGATATCAGCTTTTAATGGTTCTGGTAAATCCGTTTATCGAAGCAATGGAGGTAATAATATTGTGGCACTTGGTGGTGCTGGTGGTTGGATTGCATCAGGAGCGGAACTTATCAAATTTATGATGGCGATTGATGGTGAAGATAGTTTACCTGATGTATTGTCAAAAAGTAGCATTAAATATATGACTACTCCAAATAAGAATGGCCATAGTCCTATTGGGTGGAAAGGTACTCGAGGAAAAGGGACTTGGTGGAGAACAGGTACATTAGCAGGTAGTTCAGCCTTGATGAAGCATCAGGAAAATGGATTAAGCTATGTAATTGTTACGAATAGTTCTACCTGGCGTGGGTCTGATTTTACGCAGGATTTAAGCGGATTGATGAGTCGTTTCTTACGTTCTGTTAAAGAATGGCCGGCAGAAGATCTTTTTAATCATTTTGAAGCACGTAGAGAGGTACTTGCTTTGGATAAGCTGCCAATGATAGAAGACTGGAGCTAAAAGCTTTATTCAATCATTTCCTATTTATTTAATAATTTTATATGGGGACTTATTGTTTTACAATGAGGGAATTGTTGTGCCTGAGTTTTATTTTCGTCTTAAGTAAAGACCACAAATTGCTTTAATTTAAAAGGGATCTATCGTTAGTTGGTGTCAATTTATTACTAAAAATCAAACTAAATTGAGAAATTGAAGTAAAATATCCAATAATGGTATTGAATTCTAATCAAGTTTGGTATTTTTGCAATCAAATTGAACAAACTCAAACAAACATACTAACAAATGGAAACTCGTAGAATATTAGCTATAAACCCAGGCTCAACATCTACTAAGATAGCTGTTTATCAGGGTGATAAATCGGTATTTCTAAAGAATATTAAGCATTCAAACGAAGAACTAGCTCAGTTCGAAAATATTTCTGATCAATTCGAATTTCGTAAAGATATCATTATGAAAGAGATGGTTGATGCAGAAATTCAAATTGATTTAATTGAAGCAGTAGTAGGTCGTGGTGGTTTGGTAAAACCTATCGAGTCGGGAATCTACGCTGTGAACGAGCGTTTAAAGGAAGATTTAAGAATTGGTATACTTGGTGAGCATGCAAGTAATTTGGGAGGTCTTATTGCAGATAATATCGCTCAAGGCTTACCAAATGCGAAGGCTTACATTGCCGATCCTGTTGTTGTCGACGAAATGATTGATGTAGCAAGAGTTTCAGGTCATCCAGAATTCCAAAGAGTTTCGATTTTTCATGCTTTGAACCAAAAAGCAATTGGACGTGCATTTGCACAATCAATCGATAAAAAATATGAAGACATTAATGTGATTGTTGCTCACTTGGGTGGAGGAATATCAGTTGGTGGACACTTAAAAGGAAAAGTTGTTGATGTAAATAATGCATTAGATGGCGAAGGACCTTTTTCACCAGAACGTTCAGGAACGCTACCTGCAGGTGCACTTGCTAAATTATGCTTTAGTGGTGATTACACGCATGAACAGGTAAAGAAAATGATTAAAGGCGATGGCGGATTAGTTGCACATATGGGAACGAATGATGCTTATGATATTGAATTAAAGGCAAAAGCGGGAGATGCAAAAGCTCAATTAATTCAAGATGCGATGTCATATCAAGTTGGAAAATCGATTGGAGCTATGGCTACGGTATTAAAAGGGCAGGTTGATGGAATTCTATTAACTGGTGGAATTGCTCACAATCCAGATTTAGTTAATTACGTTAAAGAAATGGTTTCTTTTATAGCTCCTGTAGTTGTTTATCCTGGAGAGGATGAAATGAAAGCATTGGCTATGAATGGATATATGGTTCTTCGAAACGAAATTGAGCCAAGAGAATACTGCTAAGAATAGAACAAATTATAATAGAGAGCCTTCGGTATGTTACCGAAGGCTTTTTTTTATTGTAATGCTTTGTCCTGAAATAGTATTCGCTTGGCAGTTCCTGCTTTGGATAAACTCATTCTATATTTCCTCACAAGGAGAAAAGCGCACTGCTTTTCGTAATAGCCCTATTGTGCCTGCCATAAAATTCTCCTTAGTTTTTTTGTTGGTAACGATTGCTTTAGAATGTACATCTAGTATGAATCTAGCATAGATTTTATATTTTAGCACGATTTTAATGGCTGTTTTATAAATGATATTTACTTCTTAATGGACTAATATAAATATATGCTGATTGATAGAGATAAATACATTTTAGACTTAAAATATAAATTTGAATCCTATTCATTTATTAGTGACCAATCGTGGGAGCTATTGGAATCCATTCTAAAGTTTAGCACTTTAGAAAAGAATGATATATTGCTCAATAATGGTGTTTATTCTAAAAATATCTACTTCGTATGTAAGGGGGTACTTAGGGCATATTTCACAAACTCCATGGGAGATATTTACACAAAAAATATTTTCCTCGAAAATGATATTGCCGGATCATTGGTTTCCTCAATGCTTGAAAAACCATCTGAATTTACCTTGGAAGCCTTAGAGGATACCATTCTAATTTCATGGGATTACAAAGCTTATAGGAAATTTATTAATCAGGAGAATGATTTAAAGGAATTCTATATTGCTTATTTAGAGAATAACTGGGTGATTGATAAAGAGCAAAGAGAAGTTTCATTAATCCTTGAGAATGCCACCGAAAGATACTTAAAGTTGCGTCTCCTTCATCCCGATATTGATACGAGAATCTCTCAACAACATATTGCTTCACATTTAGGGATTACCCCAACCCAATTGAGCAGAATAAGAAAAAGCCTAAAATAATAAGCCAGAATCAACATATGTTAATGCGGGTGAAGCTATTTGATGCTTCATTTGCAGTATGAATAATTTATTACTTTCATTGTTAGCATTTGTAGGTGGTATCGCTTTAGCTGCACAAAGTGGTTTAAATTCTCAGCTAGGAACAGTATTAAAGAACCCTTTGTTGGCATCTTTGATTGCATTTTTCTCGAGTACTATTTTTGCCAGTGTTTTTGTTCTTATAAGTACTAAAACCTTTCCTACATTAGATCAAGTTAAAGGAATACCATTTTACCTATGGTTTTCTGGTGGGTTTTTAAGTCTGGTAGGTATAGGACTATATTTATATACCATACCTAAACTTGGCATATCAAGCATGATTTCCTTTGGCCTATGTGGTCAATTGATATTTGCAGCTATAGCTGGGCATTTTGGATGGCTAAACGTACCAATGGAGCCCTTAACATTAAAGAAATGTATAGGGATGCTAGCTATGATATCAGGTATTTTAATAACTAATTTAAAATAAAATATGAACGGCAAGATAATAAGCAATCTATACGAACTATGGGAGCAAATCGGCAATTTGACTAACAAACTATCCAAGACTGATAACTATTCAACAGTTTCAATGGAAGGTTCCGATTGGCCAAACCGAATTTTTAATTTGAGAAATACGACGGAAGCTCTCGAAGAAATACTTCAATTGAGCCAAGAGGGAATATTGCCTGAAATATTAGCCGTTACGAAACCTAATGATTTACGAACAAATCCCAATCTTAAATTTGTATTCGGACAAAAAAATATGGCTCTGGATTTAAAATCAATTACAAATAAATTATTAGTAAATCCAAACATAAAAAGAGTAGAAATAAAAGAAAGTGCAATTGCTTTTGCGAAAACGGCTTCAGATTCGTTTGGGTATAGAGTCGATCCCGATGTGATTTATAAAATTGTTTCTGAATCAGAAACAATACGCTTATTTATCTATAAAGAAATGGGTGAGAGTTTAGGCTGTGGTATTGTATTTTTTGACTCGAATAATAATGCTGGCTTGCATATGATCGGAACGCTTCCAAAAGGGAGAGGGAAAGGCATTGGTAAAAGCATGACTGAAAGGTTACTAATCGAAGCGATAGAAAACAAGATGACTTACTGTGTTCTTCATGCCTCATTAATGGGAGAATCGATTTATAGGAAACTAGGTTTTGAGTCCTACAACGAAATTGAAACCTTTAAAATAGTAAGAGCTAATGCTCCGAATAAAATATCTAGCGGAAAGTACTGATTTGTGATTTTTCATGATGCCGAATAAGGGTTTTGAGGATTGTTGGTTTGGTAAAACGTCATTCTTTCGCATAACTATAGGCATTTCTTGGAAAAGGGAGAGGGATGAGATTAATACCTTTTATCCTCTCTAATGATATTTTTCATGATACCGTCCTCCTTTTTCTGGGCGATCCCAATCTTTTTTACAAATAAATAGCTAACAATAGCTAACAATAACAAAAAATAACTACCTGTAATTATGATATTACTAAAAAGGCAATATGATAGATGGTATGACTTGGCTTGATTAGAGGGAATTCTGTTGTCTAATAATAGTATGCAATAATTAAGTTGAATAGCTTGTATTTTTAGACTTAACAGCTGTTTATCTGTGTGGTTTTTTATCAGAAGAACGCATTCGCTAACAAAAAATATTGCCTTACAGAAAAAAATGGGGCATGTAAACAGCAATTGGTACGATTGGGGAAGTGGAACGGGGGAGGCAAAGGCAAATGTGTACGATTTGCCAAGGAAAAAAGCCAAAAATGAACGCTTAGCAGCAACTTTGTTCAAGAAATGGCCATTTTGTCACTTCAATAGGGCTTTTATTTCAGATAGTTGATGAGTTTTGTGCTGATAGGTTCTACTTTTTTCAAAAATCACTTAATTCAGCCATTAAATCGATCGTTTGGGAAGAGGAAACGAACAAATTAGCCCTCAAATCGGTCTTTTTTGCTTCCCCAATGTCTCTATTAGGGCTCAAGCGTTCAAGTTGGAAGAAAAACTTGCCATATTGACGCTCTAATTGCCCAATTTTGTTAAAAAGTAAGAAGTATAAGCTCTTAAATCACCTGGCTTATTTAAATTAATACCTATTGGTCCTATTTTATGTTGCTTTTTTTTAAGCGG
Source organism: Labilibaculum sp. (assembly GCA_016743925.1). GTDB lineage: Bacteria > Bacteroidota > Bacteroidia > Bacteroidales > Marinifilaceae > Labilibaculum. Next base: position 1,777 of record JADGFH010000195.1, on the reverse strand, counting down.
AAAGGAGATCTGGGATAGCTTTTTCTCCTATTTGTTTTGTGAAGCTAAAAAATACCGATTAATTGATTATAATTTGGTAGATTTGGAATTGTGATTAGCTAGCAAGTGCACAATACTGACTTAGATGGTTTGTATAGTGCACTTCTAATCACGAGATATTTAATATATATGCAACAATGCATTTACACTTACGTTGTGCGCAAGCTTAAGACAGAAACACTATGATACCAATATTTGAACAAGGACATCAACAAGGATTAGGTCACGGATATGATAGCTTTTTAAGAAGGTTTATTAATATCTGTGAAATACATCTAAAAGATGGAAGAGCTAAGTCTTTTGCATTCATACTATATGATTTTCATGACGAACAGATTAGGGATATATTAAAAAGTCAAGCTGGTTTTACTAAATTGGATAGACTTTCTGGCTCTGAATTATCTGTTTTTTATATTCATTCAGATAATAAAGAACTTGTAACTGCATTTAACGAAATCTTTGTTGGTGCATTCGAAATTGAAAATACAGCAGAATTACCTTGCGTTCTTTTTTTCAAAATGAACGATGGTGATGTAGAGGATTTACAAATTATAGAGTTGGAACAAACTAATAAAATGTTTGCATTCCAAGAGCTTTACTCAACTGTCGAGAGTTATTTAAAAGACAGTAAAAACCTTCCTGTACCCGAAAGAAATAAACCAACTAAATTTATAGGGAAAGTTAAGAAAACAACGGTTGATGAATTAATTAAATGGGTAATTGGACAAGGACTTGAAAAAGTAAAAGATATCTATTAAGCATATGGGTGAAAAACACGACTTAGATACCTACTCAAAGCTTGAACTTGGTGCAGCGTTCTTTCTACAAGAATCATTTCATCATATGAATGTGCTTCTATCCTATTTTCAGAAGAGCTAGATAGGCTTGAACCTTCAGAGGCAGATAGAGCAATCATGGAAACAATGGATTTGCCAAATACGGCTGTAGGAATTTTACAATCAGATATTCCTGATGTCCTAACAGATGAGACATTGAATAAAATATCAAATTCTTGGTATCAATCTCAATTAAAAGCCAAAACTATCAAACACAAATTCGGTTTTAGCCATAAAATAGATTCAATAGAAATACTTGGACATTTAAACAACTTTGGATTTTTTATTGAAACCCTTATTAATAGACATCTTTTGTTTTTAAAGCAAACTAATGAGATAGATGAATTTAGTTATGCGAGAATATCTGTTGCTAAGGTAATGGAGAGAATTATTTACTTATTCAAAGATGACTTGAGTATAGGTAAAATCCATATTAATGAGATAGTAAATTTGTTTAGCTTGAGAAACAAAACAGTACATTTCACACCAGATAATGCACAGGTTTTAAAGCCGAGAATATCAGAATTAATCCAGATTTGGAAACAATGCGTAAAACTGATAAAAAAGTTAGAGAATCGTGAAGAATTTAATGAGGAAAAATTCTCTGTCAGATTAACTAATCATATAAAGGAAATACAAGAAAGATGGAATTAAAGCCAGCGTACAACAACTAAGCATTCGTGTGGCGGGAACCGCCCAACATGAACGGTTTGTTGATGTAACTGGTGAAATTAATGCTAGTTTATGGGTAATGATATACTATGTGGAACTTTTAGCAAAGAGAATATTGCAATATAGAGAAAAGAGTATTCGGTTAACAGACCACATAGTGTAAACCATGTGACTTGTACAACTGTAAACTATCTTCCTGTACATACACAACAATCTGATTGAATTTATTA
>JADGFH010000979.1:1683-2190 GCA_016743925.1 Labilibaculum sp. | reverse complement strand
ATGATGATATTAAAATATTAAATGATTTATTAATAAATACTGAAAATATGACACAAGATGAAGTTAATGATTTATTAATAAATACTGAAAATATGACACAAGATGAAGTTAATGATTTATTTGATAGTAAAATCAATGCTAGAGCTAATGCAATTGCAATGGAATTAGGTTTTATGAATGAAAACTTTACTCACGAAGATGGAAAATTAGAAAAATGGCTTAAATATGCAGATTTTCAAAAAAATAAAGGACAATTCAATAATATTGGTTCTGTTATTTTTGGTGTAGAAGATACTTTTAAATCACTAGATAGTTATGCAGAAGATATTAAAAATAGTAATAGTTACAAGCAGTATATTAAGCCAGTAGATGAAAGTAAAGAAATTGATGTTAATAAATTTGATTATGAAATAAATACTAATATTAATGAAGTTAAAGTAAAAAATCTAAAAGAATTTTATGATACAAATGATATTGAAAGTAAATTTATTCATAGTGGTGTTAAGT
>JADGFH010000979.1:0-1673 GCA_016743925.1 Labilibaculum sp. | reverse complement strand
ATTAATATCTAACGAGTATATTTTTGATTTAGAAAATAAAGAACATTTAGAGCTTTTATTAAATGAGTTAAACATTAAAGATAAAACTATAGATAGTTCTTACGAATCATTAGCAGAGTATGAAAGTGATAGTGGAAATGATATAAGCTTTATCGAAGATGGAACAGTTGAACCTGTAAATATCATAAGTAAAAATACTTTTCATAATGAACTTAGTAAAAGTTTAGATTCCTATAAAAATGTACAAAATTCTTACTATAGCCAAGGCTTACAAGGTGTATCAGCTCATATAAGAACAAAAGATATACCATTGGAATTATTAGATGCAGATACTAATATTACAGCAGTATTGAAAGAAGCAATCAAATCTAATAATGAGAGTATATCATCATCATTAATTGATGATTTTTATGAAGATGTAGAAATTGTTGAAATGTGTAATGAACAATATATTAGTGAAGAATTAGAGCATTATTTCAGAGAGCAGTTTGAATTAAAAGCAACACCAAGAGAACTAGAAATATTAAAAAATTATAATAATGTATCTATCTATAATGGAATTTTGGAATTAAGTATTAATAGTTATACATTTAGACTACAAAGTGAAAAGTTGGGGAACGGTGTTGTTGGTTTTAAAGATGATGTAAATATGCTTTTATATAAAGAATTTGAAGCTACAGAAAATAGAGAGTTAGCAATTGATTATTTTATATCAAAATTAGAAGAAGTTAAAAATAATGTAAATATTGAATCTTTAAGTGATTCTGAACAATATAATAACTTTACGGATAAACTTAATAATATTAAAGAGAATAAAGACTTTGATGATATATGGGTGGATATTAAGTTAAGTTATGAAGATGATTTAATATCTACAGAGCAATTTGAAGATTTAAAAAATAAATCAAGTGTTTATAGAAAAGACAATACCACACAGACTGATAATTATAAAATTATTAGTGATGAATGGCATAAAATAAAAAATGAAATTTCAGATATTGACAAGAAACAAGAAATATATTATTTTGAGAATGGCAAACATAATGATGAATATTCAAATGATTTACTTAAACTAAAAGGTAAAAAGCAATACCAAGAAGCATTATTGCAAGATTACGAAAAGAAAAAAGATAGTGAGATTACATTATCATTAAGTGCAAATAACAATAATAATGTAATAGTTTCAGAAAAGAAAGAAATAAAATCATCTTCATCTATGACAATTAAAGAATTAGAAGATGCAACTTATGAATTTATAGATAATAATGTTACTGATATAAATAACTATGAAATAAGAAATTTACCAAACGGAAGTAATGATTTAGTATTTGTAACTAATATATCTAACAGAGAATATATTATATCAAATATAGATAGTAATGGGTTTAAAACAGATTATGAAGATAGTTCATATAATGTACATAATGGTACTCAATATATAGATTTCATAAGAGAAGATATTCCTAAAGAAATTAATGATAAATTTAATGAAATTTCAAATACAAGACAAGAAAATTTTTCAATTGAAAGTGAAATAGCAGTCGGTGGTGCTAAAACAAAATTTAAGAATAATATTTTAGCAATTGAAGTTATTAGAAAGCTAGATAATAATCAAGAAATTACAAAAGAAGATAAAATTAAATTATCTAATTATGTTGGCTGGGGTGGAATAT
>JADGFH010000978.1 GCA_016743925.1 Labilibaculum sp. | reverse complement strand
CCATTAAATACCTCTGGAGATTGCCCAGAGATATTTATTAGAAAATAGAAGATATTATGGCGGATAATAGAAAAATAAAAATCAAGGTTGAGGACTTAACGCTGATTTTCGGAAAACGTAAACAAGAGGCCCTTACCCTACTTGACAAAGGGTTTTCTAAAGAAGATATTCTGAAGAAAACAAAATGTACTGTTGGGGTAAACAAGGTTAACTTTGAAATTAAGCAAGGAGAGATTTTTGTTATTATGGGTTTATCGGGTAGTGGAAAATCTACTTTAATCCGCTGCTTGAACCGACTTAACGAACCTACCGCCGGTAAAGTTATTTTCGATGATCATGATATTACTCGTGAGACAAATAAAGAACTATTGGAAACCAGACGTACAGAAATGAGTATGGTATTTCAAAAGTTTGGACTCCTACCACACAGAACGATTCTTGAGAATGCCGCTTTTGGATTAGAGATTAGAGGAGAAGAAAAACAGGAACGCGAAGAAAAAGCACAAGTAGCACTCGAAACCGTGGGCTTAAAAGGTTATGAACAGCAATTTCCATCGGCAATGTCTGGAGGGATGCAACAGCGAGTAGGTTTGGCACGTGCCCTTGCAAACGATCCGGAAGTTTTGCTTATGGACGAAGCATTTTCTGCACTTGATCCACTTATTAAATCGGATATGCAGGACGAGCTACTTGCAATACAAAACAAATTGCAAAAAACGATCGTATTTATTACTCACGATTTGGACGAAGCCATTAAAATTGGTGATCGTATTGCTATTATGAAAGATGGTGTTGTGAACCAAATTGGAACAGCAGAAGAGATTCTTACAGCCCCAGCAACTGAATATGTTGAAGCTTTTGTTAATAAAGTGGATCGTAAAACTATTATTACGGCTGAAACGCTGATGTTTAAAAAGATTACGCTGGTTCAAACACCTAAAGATGGTCCCAGAGGAGCCATCCGTAAAATGCGTACAGTTGGACTTGATCTCCTTCCTGTGGAGGATGAAAATAAAGTATTTCTTGGATATGTCTGGTTGAAAGATTGCCTGGAATTGGAAAAAGAAAAGGAAACTTCTATTGAGAAAATACTGAAGACAAATATCCCAAGTGTATATAAATCCTATTCTGTAGAAGATATGTTACCCCTAATCACAGGGATTAAATATCCTCTGGCTGTAATCGAGGAAGAAACTGGGAAGTTACTTGGTCTAGTATCTCAAACTTCGTTGATTATTGAAGCTACTCGATTTGGAAAAAAGGAAATAAGTGATTTAAAAGAACAAGCAAACGAGATGTAACATGGAAAAATTAATTGATCTTGGTACCTATATAGAATACGGAATTAATAAGCTGGAAGAGAACTTCTCTGGATTATGGAGTGCTATTGATGACATAATCTCTTGGACAGTTGATGGTATGAACGACGTATTTCTAGCCATTCCTTTTTATATCATTATTGCATTCGTAGCCTTGGCTGCTTATTATGCTAATGCTAGAAAAAGTGCTTTTAAAATAGAAGGATTAAAAAAAGGAGGTGGAATGACAGCATTTGTCATTTTTGGTTTATTATTGATATTCGCAATGGGATATTGGGAAGAATCTATACAAACAACCACCTTGGTTATTGTTTCAACCGTGATTGCCCTGCTTTTAGGTATTCCACTGGGAATTGTGGCTTCCAGAAGCAAAACAGCAGATTTGATTATTAGGCCTATACTTGATTTGATGCAAACCATGCCGGCCTTTGTTTATCTGATTCCGGCTATTTTCTTTTTTAGTGTGGGAAATACTCCTGGAGTTATTGCTACTGTTATTTTCTCACTCCCACCAGCCGTACGTTTAACCTGTCTGGGTATTAATAATGTCCCATCGGATGTGATCGAAGCAGGCCGAGCTTTTGGTGCAACGGAAAAACAAATTTTGTTTAAAATACAGTTACCTTTAGCAATGCCGACTATTTTAGCTGGAATTAACCAGGTAATATTATTGGCTTTATCAATGGTTGTTATCGCGTCGATGGTAGGTGCTAAAGGACTGGGAAGCATTGTTTATCAGGGAATTCAGCAGAACGATGTTGCAAAAGGTTTTGAATCGGGATTAGGCATTGTGATATTGGCTATAATTTTAGACAGAATCACACAAGCTATTGCAAAAAAATAATTATAATAATTTACAAATAGAATTATGT
>JADGFH010000194.1 GCA_016743925.1 Labilibaculum sp. | reverse complement strand
TCATTGATCATGTACCAGTTAATTCCACTAAATATAAATTAACAGCAGAATTTTTTCAAGATCAAGTAACACAATATATTTTTCACAATATCAAAAGAAAATTTGTTCGTTTCTATACGCCTAAACAAGCTGAATTAGAGAAACTAGAATATCCTGATCAGATTATAGGAATGCGTTTTGAAGATTTTATAATTGGTGAAACGCATGATACTGACATTGAAAGGGAAGTTGTAAGCGCTGATAGTGTAGAGGTTGGGAAAACCAAATTAAAGACTGGAGAAACCATTAAGGTTTTTAATAAGGTAAAAGCTAAATTACACGTTCATAAGCGAGAAGTAATTTCAAAAGGAATGCTATCTCTTCACATTATTGAATTTGACAACAAAAAAGAAGTGAACAACAAACAGTTTAGTGGTCAATTTAATTGGTACCATCAGTGGGGACATTTCAATGGAGACGAAAGAGCTTTAACGAAAGAGGAATTAAATATTTGCGATAATGAACCTATTTTACCTCCTGCACATCAAGATTTATTTGTAGAGTTTACAAAACCAATTTACACTGATTTAACTGCAGAACTAAGACGTTTCTATAACAGATACTAAGAATTGGCATTATATACAAGAAAGGCTATCCTAAATGGATGGCCTTTATCATTATTAGCAACTTGCATTGTGGTTCAATACAATTATCGCAAGTAACTGTTTTCTTTTCGTAATCAAAGCTATTTTAATACACTTAAAAGTACAGAAGTTGAAAAAAGGACACAAAAAAAGAGGCGGAAAATTATTTTTTCTGCCTCTTACTATATTTTTAACAGTCTATCTATCGCGGTGAATGAAATTATAGTCAGTAATTAATGATTTAAAAAACTGTACGGGTTGCATTTCAGTTTTAATTCCTAGCTTTTCCATCACATTTTTTCGTGCGCGTAAACCAAATTGTAATTTCTCAACTGGATCTTCCAAAGTCTCAATCTTAGCAATCACTTTTTTGAACAACGGAAGATCTCGTTCATTAATATTTTTTGACTCTGGAAAAACAAGTTCGTAATTTTCCGGAATATCAACTAAAATTGTATTTTGAATTGATACTTTTCGCTTGGTTTTAATTACTGTTGTTTTAGCTAGAATATCGCCTAAACGTTGTCCTTTTTCGCCTATTACAATACAGAGAATACCGCAGATTCCATAAGTCAATGAAATATCAACCAATCTAAACGTCCACCTAATCAAATAATTCGAAAAAGTAGGTGCAGATCCATCAACAGTACTCACTTTAATTTTCAAGATCTTTTTTCCTGGCGTTTGCCCATTCATAAAAACTTCAAACAGCAATGTATAAAACAACATAGGAATCATGAACAACAAGCCCCAAACAAAACCTTTTCCTAATAGACCCGCGAGTAACATTAGAAGCATATACACGACAAAGAAAAACAATAAATCAAGTAAACTAGCTGAAATTCTTTCACCTACACTCGCCAATTGAAAATTAATACGAACATTTTGCGTTGTTTCTATTCCTACATCTGCCATTGCTATCTTTTTTTATGTGCAAACGAAGATACCTATCATAAGAAAGTAAAAGAAATTTTCAATTAATTATTTTCAACATTTAAAATCATTCTATTGTCTTATTGCTAGTTAGTCTCCCCTCTTACAATTTAACTTTAATATAAGATTTGTAAATTTCATGAATTACGATAACTTTAGCATTGTTTTATAGAAAAACCCTAAATGAAAGAAGTAGTTTTCTTAGATCGTAATAGCAAAAAATGGAAGGAATTTGAAAATCTTCTTGATAATGAATCACATAGTGATCCAGATGCCATTGCCGATTTATACATTCAATTAACGGATGACTTAGCTTACGCACAAACCTTTTATCCGAATTCTTCAACAACTGATTACCTGAATCAATTAAGTGTAAGTATTCATCAGGAAATCTATAAAAATCAGAAAGCTAAAAAAGGAAAATTTAAGCAATTTTGGACTACCGATTTACCCTTAATTCTTTTTCAAACAAGAAAACAATTACTGTATTCTTTATTAATATTTCTTACCTCAACACTTTTAGGTGTTGTTTCTACAAGTAAGGATCAATCTTTTGTACGTTCTATTCTTGGTGATAACTACGTAAATATGACCATTGATAATATCAAAAAAGGAGATCCAATGGCCGTTTATAAACACGAAGGACAAACCCAAATGTTTCTTGGAATTACCATTAACAATATTAAAGTATCCTTTATGGCTTTTGTTTTTGGGATCCTTACTGCATTTGGTACAGGGTACGTTCTTTTCAATAATGGAATTATGCTGGGAAGTTTCACCTATTTCTTTGTTGAGAATGGATTATTCTGGGAAAGTACCCGAGTCATCTGGATTCATGGAACACTTGAAATATCAGCAATTATTATTTCGGGAGCAGCAGGAATTGTTTTGGGAAACAGTATCATATTCCCCGGCACTTTACCTCGTAAAACATCCATGCAAATAGGAGTAAGTAAAGGCATTAAAATTATTGTAGGAATAATTCCAATGTTTATAGTTGCAGGCTTTTTAGAAGGTTATGTAACCCGACATACCGAAATGTCAATGTGGCTAAGTTGGGTCATTATTATTTGTTCCCTACTGTTTGTTATTTGGTATTTCATTATTAATCCAAGACGAGTCTATCAAAAACTAAACAATTAATAAAAATCTAATCTTAAAAAATGACAGATAATAATTTTCAACTCGAAAAAAACCGTGATTTCGGAGAACTCTTTAACGACACATTCCTTTTTATTAAGTACAATTTTAAAAATTTACTAATGGGAATGATCTATTTTGTTATCCCCTTTGCATTATTACAAGGAATAGCACTCGGTGTGTATCAATATCAAGCATTATCATCTCTTACTATTGGGCAAACATCAAATCCATTCACAAATGGAGGAGGCAGCTCATTATTAATCACTTATTTATTTATGTTGATTACCTATTCATTTGCAATGGCATTTGTATTTCAATACATCAAGCTATACAAATCAACAGAGGGCAATGAAATTGAGTTAAAACAAGTTTGGAAATTGATGCTTGGAGTTGTTCCAAAAATTTTCCTAGCAATTATTGTTATTGGACTTATGTCAGGCCTTGGTTTTATATTCTTAATAATTCCAGGTATTTATTTAATGATTTGTTTTAGTCTAGTTATACCAATTATTATTTTTGAAGGTGATTCGCTTGGCGAAGCTATAAGTGCGTGTTTTTCGTTAATTAAAAATAACTGGTGGCAAACATTTGGTTTCTTATTAATCCTTGGATTGATAGCTGGAGCATTACAATTTGTATTCCAATTACCAGCCACTATTTATCAGGCAATGGCAGCTTTTCATACGATACAAAATGAACCTACATCAGCAAATCAAAGTTTAAGTATTCTATTCTCTATTATCCAAGCAATGGGAGCATCCTTAATGCAAATAATTCCATTTATAGGAGTTGGAATTCTTTACTTTAGTCTTGTGGAACAAAAACAGAATCCTGCATTATTAAAAGAGTTGGAAAGCGTTGGAGAGAATGAGTAAAAAAACAATAGCAATTCTATTTATTGGCTGGCTCCACTTCTTCATTGGAACCAGCCCTATTTTAGCACAGGAAACTTACAGCTCAGATACTATTGTTATGGATACTGGGCAAGTTCAATTATGGGAGAAATCCATTCCTGAAGAAAGAATTGAAAATTACCGCAAACAGAGCGATTTTAATTACAATTTAACTGAAGTAAAACAAGAAACCATGTGGGGCCGTTTTGTTCAATGGATTAAAAATTGGTTTAGTTTAATGATTAAAAGCCTTGGTGTAATCTGGTATTTGAGATACATTATTCTTGCAGCCCTAGCTCTAATACTAATTGCACTAATTTATCGCAGTAAATATTCAGGTTTATTTCATTCCAATCAGGAAGTTACAGCCATGGAGTTTAGCGATAACACGAACCCAACAATGGTAAATTGGGAACAAAAAATTAAAGAAGCACTTCTTCAAAAAAAATACCGCTTAGCCGTTCGCTATCATTACCTATCCCTTTTAAAAAGCTTAAGTCGGCATAAAATAATTGCCTGGAAATCGGAAAAAACCAATTACGATTACATTAGAGAAATAAAAAATGATAAAATAAAAATAGATATTATTGAATTAAGCGAATTGTATGAGGCCGTTTGGTATGGCGATTTCCCTATTGCTAAACAAGATTACCATCAAATTGATGATGAATTTGGTCGTTTGAATATTCTACTATCACAAACAAAAGAATTCGCCTCATGAAAATAAATATCCCTAAAAATTCACTTCCTGTAATTGGAATCTTAATTATTCTGGTTCTGATGGAGCTTTTTGCACCTCAGCCAATCGACTGGACAAGAAATTTTAATGAAGATGACAAACGTCCTTTTGGCTGTTTTCTCCTACGAGAATTGATAGAACAAGAATTATTTCCTGAGCAAGAGTTTGAAGTTAGCAGAGATGCAATTTTCAGCTATCCGGTAGTTGATAGCCTTGCTGCAAACAAGAATTATATATTTGTGACAGATGATTTTTCTCCTCAGGAATGGGAAATTAAACTATTATTGGATTTGGTTCAAAATGGAAATCAAATATTAATTGCAACATCTAATTTAGGTAAAGTTTTCTCCGACAGCCTACATGTTCAATTTGGCTCCGATCTTGATTTTATAGATCTGGCGGTTAAAAATACACAATCCCAGAATTTTGAAAACCCAAAATTAAAAGATAAAAACAACTCAAAATATCCAAAAGCATTTGATAATACTTCTATTAATAAATTTCGTAAGGATAGTTTGATCGTTTTGGGCCGAGATAACCAAAAAAGAATTCAATTGGTAAAAATACCCTATGGTAAAGGGAATTTTTTCATAAGCAGTCAGCCTTTAGCCTTCACGAATTATAATGTGGTTCAGAGTAAAAATGCAGATTATATTGCAGGCGTTTTCAGCTATTTACCTTCTAAACCAATAGTTTGGGATGAATATTACAAACCTCTTAGAGCTTTACGATCTAAGAGTCCAATTGAATTTTTGTTATCAAGCCCACCTTTAAAAATGGCGTACTACCTTCTCTTGGCTTGCCTTATTCTTGTTCTCGTTTTTCAAGGAAAGCGCAAGCAAAAAATGATTCCAATACTAAAACCTATTCCAAATAAAACTCTTGAATTCATTAGAACAATGGGGAGATTGTATTACAATCGTAAAAACCACAAAGACATTGCCCTTAAAAAAATAAAATACCTTAAAGAATTCTGTAAGACTCGATACCATATCGATTTAACCATTGATACTTTAAATGAAATAAGTAAACGATCGGGTATTTCTTTAAAAACGCTTGAAATTCTAATTAAACAAGTAAACCAAATATCAAATTCCAATAACATCTCGAACGAAGAATTGGAAGATTTAAATTCTAAAGTGGAATACATCTATAAATCCGGCAAATAAAAATAACGCAGAATGGAAAATAAACCTCAATTTAAAAACCGTATAGATTTGGAAGAACTCAATCATTTGGTTGGGCAAATAAAATACGAAATTAAAAAAGTAATTATTGGACAAGAGAAAAATATCGACTTATTACTTGTTGGTTTGTTTTCTCAAGGACACGTTTTAATTGAAGGTGTTCCCGGAATTGCTAAAACCCTTTCTGCAAAACTTTTGGCCAAATCAATATCTTCTGATTTTTCGAGAATTCAATTTACTCCGGATTTAATGCCTTCGGATGTTCTAGGAACCACAATTTTCAACCTTAGCACATCAAAATTTGAATTTAACAAAGGTCCAATTTTCTCAAATATCATTTTGATAGATGAAATTAATCGAGCCCCAGCCAAAACCCAATCGGCACTTTTTGAGGTTATGGAAGAGGCACAAGTTACGATTGATGGTACGACTCATAAAATGGATCAACCGTTTTGGGTAATTGCAACACAAAACCCTATTGAACAAGAAGGTACATATCGTTTACCAGAGGCTCAATTGGATCGTTTTCTGATGAAAATAGAATTCACTTACCCTGATGAACTGGAAGAACTTGAAATTCTGGCAACCAAAAATGAACGTAAGGGAAAAAATGAAACTGCAGCAATTTCAGAGGTCTTGAATTCTGAACAAATTAACCAGTTACGCCAGCAGGTACAGGAAATACACATTGAAGAAAATCTTCAAAAATACATTGTTCAAATTGTTCAAAGTACCAGAAATCATCCTGGAATTATTTTAGGTGCGTCTCCTAGAGCGTCCGTTGCAGTAATGATGGCTGCAAAAGCACTTTCAGCAATTAGAGGTAGAGATTTCGTCACTCCGGATGATATTAAAGAGGTTATCATTCCTGCATTACATCACAGATTGATCTTAACTCCTGAAAAGGAAATGGAAGGTGTACTTCCAAAACAAATAATTGCTCAGATTATAGAAGGAATTGAAATTCCACGATAGCAGTTCCCAATAAATTCATTGTTGACAATAAAAATGAACTACAATTAATGAAATTCATTAAATCGATATATCTAACACAAAATTTATACTGGGGACTAGTGCTTTTGGTTTTAATTTCCATTCTAGGACATTTTATCCCTCTGCTATTTCCTGTGGCCCGACTTCTTTTACTTTTATTTATTGCATGCCTGGGTTTAGATATTTTTATACTCTACCGTAATAAAGAAGGCATTATCGCATCTCGAAAGTGCCCAGAGAAACTATCCAATGGAGATGACAATTCAATTTCTATATTTGTAGAAAATGATTATCCTCTAGCCGCAAGTATAGATATTATCGATGAATTGCCTGTACAATTTCAAAAAAGAGATTTTCTTTATTCTTTTCAGCTAAAGCATGGAGAAGAAAAACAAATCAATTACGATTTAAGACCCACGGAAAGGGGCGAATATCATTTTGGTTTTCTGAATGTGTATGTATCTACTTTTTTGGGACTAATTAAAAGAAGATTTAAAGTTGAGGCCGAACAAATGCTTCCGTGTTATCCTTCTTTTATGCAAATGCGACAATACGAATTACTGGCTATCTCGAATCGATTAAATGCTTACGGGGTTAAACGGATCAGACGAATTGGTCACCAGATGGAATTTGACCAAATTCGGGACTACGTGAAAGGCGATGACTACAGAACCATTAACTGGAAAGCTACTGCTCGAAAATCACAAATAATGGTGAACCAGTATCAGGATGAAAAATCGCAACCAGTGTATTGCCTTATTGATACTGGACGATCGATGAAAATGCCTTTTAATGGTTTAACGCTTCTTGATTATGCCATTAATACTAGTTTGGTAATTTCAAACACTGCCGTAATTAAAAATGATAAAGCTGGCTTGATCTGTTTTGGGAAAGATATAAATGCACATATTCCTGCCGATGGAAGAAGAACACAAATAAGAAAAATAATGGAGGTGCTGTATAATCAGAAAACCAATTATCCTGAGCCAAATTATGAATTATTGCACAGTTCAGCCCGAAAACTACTCCGAAACAGAAGTTTACTAATTCTGTTCACAAATTTTGAAAGTCTTGATTCAATGAAGCGTCAACTACCCTATTTACAAGGCTTGGCTAAAGATCATTTGTTAATGGTTATCTTTTTCACAAATACCGAGATTAATGAAATAACGCAACAAGCTGCTAAAAACATTGAAGAGATTTACATTAAAACCATTGGTGAAAAATTTATTTACGATAAAAAATTAATCGTAAAAGAATTGGAAAAACATGGAATTCATGCGATATTGAGTAATCCAAAAGATCTGACTATTAACACACTCAATAAATATCTCGAATTTAAATCTAGAGGATTAATCTAATTGTAAAAATGAATTGAGATATTAAGTATGAAAAATATGTGAATCATGAAAAACATTTATCTTCTTATATTTATTCTAATACTTGCAAACTTTTCGAACGCTCAAAATCCCAAAATCGAAATCATAACTACTTTTGGCATTATAGAATTGGAAATTTATGAAGATAAAGCTCCAGTTACAGCTAAAAACTTCCTACACCATGTGGACCTGAACACTTTTAAAGAAGCTTGCTTTTATCGCGTTGTTAGAATGGATAACCAAGGGAATCGGAAGACTAAAATAGAAGTTATTCAAGGAGGACTGTTTCACGATTCAATCGTAGATCAAATACCCACCATCATTCACGAAAACACGAAGCAAACTGGTATTATGCATACAGATGGTGTTATTTCTATGGCCAGAAACCAACCAGGATCAGCCTCTACTGAATTCTTTATTTGCATTGGTAAGCAAGCTAGCTTAGACTATGGAGGAATGCGAAACTCAGATGGACAAGGTTTTGCTGCTTTTGGCAAAGTAATAAATGGTATGGATGTGGTGAGGCAAATTCAATTGCAAAAAGATAAAGGGCAGATGTTACTTGAAAAAATTAAGATATTATCCTTAAAATGCAAATAAACTACACCAAATCGAGCACTTCAATAATACTCCCTAATTCTTTTACTTTAGTCTTGTCCAATTCATTATCCTCGATTAATTCATGCTCCCATGTTGTATGAAATGGAACATGAATTGCCTTGCCTCCCAAATTCACTACGGGTAAAATATCTGATTTTAATGAATTCCCAATCATTAAAAACTGATCTGGGCTAATATCTAAATGTTGAATTAATTTCTGATAATCTTCTTCTTTTTTATCACTCATCACCTCTATATGATGAAAATACTTTAACAAACCGGATTTTTTTAATTTTCTTTCTTGATCGAGTAAATCTCCTTTTGTAGCGACAATTAAACGATATTTATCTTGGAGATTTTCCAATACCTCTACAACCCCATCAATCAACTCAATTGATTTGTTTATCTGCCTTTTTCCAATCGCTAAAATAGCTTCTATTGTGCCTGCATCAATCTTACCACCACTAATTTTCAAACTCGTTTCGATCATAGATAGAATAAATGCTTTTGTACCATATCCATACAAAGGAATATTTCCTATTTCGGTAGCAAACAACTCTTCAGTAACTTCTTCAATGCCCATTCCATTTTTCAATAAATTACAGAATTCCATTTCAGATTCTCTAAAATAAGGTTCGTTAACCCAAAGTGTATCATCTGCATCAAAAGCAATTACTTTAATATTATTCATGGTTTATTT
>JADGFH010000193.1 GCA_016743925.1 Labilibaculum sp. | reverse complement strand
TTTTTATAGTATTTATAGAAACATCTAATTCTGCAGCCATTTCAGGATTGGTTAATCCATTCATTGTCATAACAATCACTTTACGTGATTGTGGAGATAGGTCTTTAATGGCTTCGTAGATTTGAGTATGAACTTCTTCTTCAATAAGGGAATCTTCGGAATACCAATCGGAAGATAAAACTTTTATTTCTTCCTCATTCTTGTTTCGCACATCCAAATGCCGCAAATGATTTAAGCTGGCATTTCGAACCGATGAATATAGGTAGCTTTTAATAGCATTATACGAGCTTATTTCTGATCGCTTGTTCCACAGTCCTAAAAAGGATTCCTGAACAATATCATCACACACATCTGAATCATCTATAAATTTTCTGGAAAAACCACACAGCGGACGATAGTAATCTTCAAAGATACTTTTGA
Organism: Labilibaculum sp.; assembly: GCA_016743925.1. Taxonomy (GTDB): domain Bacteria; phylum Bacteroidota; class Bacteroidia; order Bacteroidales; family Marinifilaceae; genus Labilibaculum. Next base: position 8,776 of record JADGFH010000193.1, on the reverse strand, counting down.
AGATCATCCTGTTTCCTGTTGCCAGCTGTTTTAATAATAACTCATTTTCCATCCGCATCAAAATTAGAAATAGATATTGTATTTCCAAATCGAAGAATACGATAAATAAAAATTATGCAGAAAGTAACATCGGATAACTCCCTTTCTAAAAAATGACAATTTTAATGATATGAAGTTATAATATTACAAAAAAGTAAAGGCCACCTAACACTAGATGACCTTTACAGAAATACATACAAAACATTTTAATTCAATATCAATCCTATTTAATAAGAAATTGAGAAGACCAAAGATCTTTCTTTTGATCTTCAGGGGCCAATTCCACAGATTTTTTTGCCTGAATTTTAGCATCTTCGGTTAAGCCAGCCTTACTTAATAAACAAGCATAAGTATCAATATTAGCGAAATTAGCATCAATTTCTACCGAACGCTTCGCCATTTTTAGTGCATTATCCATCATCTCCTGGCTTAATTCTTCTTTTGCCTCAGCAAGCATCCAAGCATATCTATTTAGATTTTTAGAATTATCAAACTCATAGTTTATAGAATAATCAACCATAGCCTTATAGAATTTCAAGCGATCAGGATTTCGATAAAGCATGTTTACTTCTGAAAAAGCAATAATCTTTGCCCCTATTTTTTCATCAAGTGAGATCAATTCTTTCTTTTTGGCAGATGTTTCTTCTTTATCCCCTTTACGAACGACATTCATCAATTCCCCCATCATTGTTTGTTCAATAAACTGATCAATTGACGCCTTTTCTGATACAGCATAGAACTTCTCTTTATTTTTCATTACAAAAAGAAACTTTGAATCAGAAGAAGATTTCACTGTTGACAGAATAATTTCTGTATCCAACTTATTAATCAACTGCTCAAGTTTTTTTGTTGAATAGTAAGCTTCAGCTGCAACCTTTGTGTCGAATCTAGCTTTAGACGAAACTAAAATGAAGTTTTGTAGAAAGGCTTCGCTACGCTCACCAGCTAAAAATTTCTTATTTAAAGCACCCCAACTATTTTCAGGATCTACTGCTGTTTTAGCAGTTACTAATAATGCCTTAGCATCCCCAGCTCCAACTGTTTTGTGCTGAATATTACCATCAGCATCTAACCACAATAAAGTTGGAAAAGCACTAACATTGTATTTACCCATTAAAGGCTTACCTGCTTCCGACTCCATGTCCATTTTCACATTCACAAAATTCTTATTGAAAAAATCGCCAACTTCCTTTTGAGTGAAAACATTCTTAGCCAAATATTTACAAGGACCGCACCAAGTGGTGTAACAATCCATAAATACGATTTTATTTTCCTTTTTCGCTTTTGCTAAAGCTTCTTCAAGCGATCCATGCTCAAATTCAATACCCTGTGCGAATACACCAGTAAATGCAAATAATGCAACAAGTGATAGAATGATTTTTTTCATATGTTTTAAATTGATGTTACTACATACAGCAACAGTTTATATTCTCTTTTATTTCTAAAGACAATCATTATATGAAAAAGGGTGAACCAACATACGTTAAAGAGTGTTAATTAACACACATACCAGTTACTAAGAATAGTAAAATTCCATTTTTAATTTTACATATGTAATAAAAAAAATGATACCATTTGCAATGGTGTTACCACAGTCCGTGTTTACGTTATATGACTATATTAGGCTCTATTTTATCAGCCAAATGAATTACTAATACATTATTCGACACTGATCTAATAGAACAATATCAAGTAAAATCTCCTTGATGAAAATACTTGTAAAAGACAGTGTAAGAAAAAAAAATCATAAAGACCTCACTCGTCTTTATATTTGATGACTTTAATACAGAAACAAAGAGTAATTAAAATCAAAAGCTATAAAAAAAACAGATCCTGTCAAACTTAAGTTTGACAGGATCTGATAATACTTTATTCTAGTCTAATAATCTGTAATACTTATTTAGGACTAGTCAAACGAGAATGATTAGTTTTTTGGTCCTGCGTGAAATTCAGGATTTTCTTTATCCCACCATTGTCTTTCTTTCGACATGATTACGGGATCTTTTGTATCTAAAGTAAATCCAACTCTATTCAAAGATTCCCATATATTATCCAAGTTATTGCTAGTTTCAGAAGGAGTTCCTGCAAAAGGTCTTCTTGCTATTGGCATTAAATTAGCAATGTCTCCTGATAAAGGTTCCCAAGGTAAATATTGTGAATTAACTTTTGGAATACCTGATCGTTTGAATAAATTCCATTGTCCATCAATACGATAGAAACGATCTATGTACTGTTGAATATAAACCTTTTCAAGTCCATCTACGGATAAATCAAACAACTCAGTTCCTTTATAACTTGTGATTAATGCTTCATTTCTTTCGAGATTGGTAGCTGCATTATCGTTATAATAAGGATCACCTTTCAAATAAGGTATTTTGTTTCTTTCAGCAATAGCGTATAAACGATCAATAGAACAATCGATACCATTCGATAAATATTCTTCTGCTGTTAAAGGAAGATTTGCACCCAACAATTTGAACTCAGCCAAATACATCCAACATTCTGATGCAGACATAAACAATTGTTTGTCGTGTGCATCAGTACGATCGTATTCATTAGCACCATCTGCTGGTAAAGTTGGATAGAAAAACTCTAGACCTGGTTGCCATAACCTCATTTGAGGAAGACTTACACCAGAATAATCCTTTTCTTTATCACCATCTTTCAATTTATTAACAAGCGCTTTATCAAAATAACTTTTGTTTTCTGTTAAAGCTTTATAGGCTACAGTTGAATTTGTTGGCATACCGTGATACCTTACCCAAGGTTCGCCTTCATTAGCCCATGATTCAAAATTCCCGTCAACATCAAGATTGATGTCATCCATCAAGTAGAAAGGTATATCAATACCCTGATCAATAAATGCTTGTATAATTCCAGGATTAAACTCATTCTTAGCAAATAATAAAAACAATCGCGGGTCTTTGTACTCTCTTAAAAACGATACGAAAGATTTAGAACCTGGACCTACTTGCCAACCATCTCCACTTCCTCTATTATCATCTTCTAATCTGTAAAAGAAATCATTATCAATAGATTGAATAAAACCAACAGATGAGTTTGCTACATCTTCAACTATTTTTATTGCTCTTGCTCTGTCCTTATTTACCAACAATGATGCAATCTTCAGCTTCAACGAATTGCACAACTTAGCCCATTTAGTATAATCTCCTTTGTAAAAAATATCTTGATTACCTAAGGATACTAAATTATCAGCTGCTAACCATTCTAAAGCCAAATCAAGTTCTTCAAGCCAAGCATTAATTGTTACCTCTTCTGAATCATTTGGTACTAATAATAAAGGTGGAGATGTATATGGCGCTAAACCAGCTTGTGTGTATTTTTGTTCTCCAACATCTTCTAAACGTATAATTGAAGGAACTATTTTTAACACAAAAGATATACCTTTAACTCCTAAATAATATGCCTGCTCATCTTCAGGTAAGTTATCTACTCTATTGATTATATCTCTAGAATAAGTAATAACCTTATCTGTATAGAATGTTTCAACTCTGAAATTTTCATTCATTTTATTACCATTACCACCATCACCTTGTGTAGTATAACCTAAGGTTGGAAGTATTCTTGGTCCCATCTGATGAAAGTATCGATAATACTCATCTTTTGACATATCTACCATTTCATTAGTCATTAGGTAGATAATATTGGGATCGGATATAACTGATGGGTCTGTATTGATATCTCCAAAATCATTATCGCATGATGATAAAGAAAATAGACCAACAATAAATGCACTTATAAATATTAATTTATTCATTTTATTAAAATTTAGCTGTTATACTGAAAGTGTATGATCTGGTATAAGGTGCTGCAGATTGAATAAAATAACTAGCACTAGATTCATTACCACGTATTGATTCTGGATTAACGTTATTAGGTAGATTATTATACAAATAACATACATTTCTAATATTCATACCTAAGGTTAAATCAGCAGCACCAATTTTTTTAGCAATAGACTTATCAAGCGAGTAATTAAGGTTGATATAACGCAAAGCAACATATTTCACATCCGTTACCCAACCATCACTAACAACACCAGCACCCCAATCATTCATATATACATGATACATTGAAGCATGATTAGGGTCAATTATCCCTTGATCGACAGCTTGCTGCATAGTCAATCCTTCAATATTTACTGTTTCTCCTGCTGGATTAACCGCTGTAGCTCCTTTATCAAAGACTGCGTTCTCAACGATAACACCATCATGATATTCATGCCCAAAGTCATCCGCATGTGTCGAAGTAAAAGTTAAACCACCATGATTAGAATCTCTACCTTTAAGTGAAGATTTAGTCTCCCCTTTATAGGTTCCATATCTATTTTCATGAGATACAACGGTTCCACCACTTCTTCCATCAATTAAAAATGATAAGGATAAATTTTTATATCTAAATTCATTATTAATTGAATACTCAAAATCTGGTTGTATATTTCCTACAGTCTCAGATTTTCCATTTTGAACAGGTGTAACTGATCTATCTCCATCATCATAATTATACAGTTTCATACCATTTCTTGGATCATTAGGATCATTCTCATTCAAATACGTTTTATGTTTTTGAGGTGATCTTAATTCTCCATAAACGCCTCCTTCTACGGCAACAGCTTCAACGAAAAAGTGACTATATGTATCCCCTCCTATTCGTTTCGATCCTGCAAATTGTTCATGCAATTTAGTAACACTTGTTTCATTAGTCCAGTAATTTAAGGTTGTTTTCCACTGGAAATCTTTTGTTCTTATCGGTACAAAAAACATTGACAGCTCAAGACCTTCGTTTCTCAAAGTTCCGATGTTAGTATACTGATTTGTATAGCCAGTGAACGAATCTAAACTAATTTGACCAATTTGATTCTCAATATCTTCCTGATACCAAGCAAAATCAACGCCATATCTATTTTTGAAAAATCTAAAATCTAAACCAACTTCCCAAGATGTTTTCATCTCTGGCTTAATACTTGGATCCATCAATACACGATCATTGTAATTTGTAGTTACACTACCGTCATATAGTCTACCTGAAGTTTTATAACCTTTATTTAAGAAATAAGCACCTGTATCATTTCCTACTTGTGCCCAAGAAGCTCTAAACTTAGTCATATCAACCCAGCTTGGTAAAGAAAAAGTTTGATCACTTAACCAAGATAATGAAGCCGAAGGGTAAAAATAGGAATTATTACCTCCCCCATCAGTGTACGTTAACGCTGATGACCAATCGTTACGTCCCGTTACTTCTAAGAAATATTGTCCTTTGTAATCAAGCGTAGCAGTTGCAAAAAGGGAATTAATGCGCTTTGTCCCACCTAATGAAGCTTTACCTTTTACGGTGTTTTTCGAATTAGCAATAAAGTATTGACCAGGAACAACAAGTCCTCCTTGAGTTTCAGCAGATGATTGACTACTTTCTGTCTCCCAAGATTCTGCCCCTACTACTCCACTAAGATTTAGCCCTTCAAGAATATCATAGTTATAAAAAGCGGTTAACTTGTAAGTTTCTTCTAATCGATCTTTATGTTCTATTTTATAATAGCCGCCGGTACCTTTCTGAGCAAATGATCTATCTGCTGTTTTTTGTTCAAAAGTAGTATTATAAGCCAAACGATAGTATTCTGCTTTTAAAGATAAACCTTTAATTGGCTCATAAGTTACTGCAAACTGAGCTTTGGTTAAATCTTCTTTTTTTACCTGGAAATTATTATAATAATTAAACCACACATCATTTCCTGGCAGATAAGCATATTCATCACCATAATCGCTACTAGGTGTTCCTCCATGAGGAGCTTGTGCAATTTCAGGTTTTCCCCATTCATCAGCATCATACATATTAGAGAATTTACCATAAATAAATGCTCGCCCTAATGAGTTATTTGGATTCTCAGGTTGTGAAGAAGTAAGCGTAAGATCCGCTTTCACAGATAAATTATCAAGAACCTTATGAGAGCCTGACAATTTAAACGAATTCTTCTTAAACTTGTTATTAGGGTAAATACCTGTTTTCTTTGTGTAACTATTAGATAAATAGAACTTTGTCTTATCGTTACCACCTGAAACATTTACAAATGTAGAACTTGATTGTCCAGTGTTGAAAGCATTCTTAATATTGTCTTTTGCTGGAGCATAAGGTCTTGTTTTTCCATCCCAGAACTCATAATCTACAGATGAATCGAATTTAGGTCCATATAGCCATGTTGCATTAAAACCTTTTATTGTAGGTTGTCCATCACTATTGGTCCGAAATTCTTGAGTTTCCCAAGCATTACCCGATCCATAATCAGCAGCACCAGCAAAATAACCTGGTCCATATTCATACTGCATATCAATTTGATCATAAACCTGATCGAAACCAAATGTTTGTTTTACCGTAACTCCTAATCCATTCCTTACAGAACTGGCATCTTTAGATTTAATAATAATGGCTCCATTGATACCACGCGAACCATAAAGAGCAGTTGCCGCAGCACCTTTCAATACAGTTACTGATTCGAAGTTATCTGAATCTAGATTTTTTAGGATTGACCCAAAATCATTAGAGTTGTCACCACCCCATGTACTACTGGGTTGTGTACCCACATCCATAATCATACCATCGATAACAAAAATTGGTTGATTTGATTTTGAATTAAGAACTGATACACCACGTAATTGTATTTTGGAAGATCCAAACATCGTTCCATCACCAGTTGTAATTGATAAACCAGTAGATTTACCTTGTAAGGCCTGTACTGGGTTAATTACCTGCTGTTGAGCTAATTCTTCACCTTTTACTTCAGTAACTGAAAAACCAACTTTTTTAGCTGTTTTTTTAATACCCAATGCAGTAACAACAACTTCATCAATCCCTGTCATATTAGACGAAAGAACAATATCAATAACTGATTTACCTGCGATTGGCACTTCTTGTTGTGAAAAACCAATAAAAGAAAACGTTAAAGTAGATTTATCACTAGTAACATTTAAATTATACAAACCCTCAATGCTAGTGCTGGTTCCATTCATGGTTCCCTTTTCAACTACATTTACGCCAGGCAATGGAGTACCATTTTCATCTGTAACAATTCCTGTTATTATCCTTTTTTCTTGTTGTACTTCACTCTTGTTTACTTCCGTAGAAACGGGTGTCGTAATTTCTCTAGGAAATAAAATAATTACTTCATCTTCTAAACGATAATCCAATTTGGATTTCTTTAAAATTTCGTACAATACAGCATCAAGTGTGGCGTCGCTAAAATCCACATCAACAGATGCTAAGTCATTTACATACTCATAATCGTATATAAAATCGTAATTACACTGTGATTGAACTTCCTCCAAAACTTCCTCAACACTAGCGTGTTTCATTTGAATATTCAGCGAGGTTTGAGAAAAAATCTCTTTAGCCTGAACACTCATAATTCCGAGTAAAAATAAAAATACACTTAGTTTCATGGTCAGTAGTATTTTTCTCAGCGGTGAGTATCTTTGCTCACGGCTGATGTAAACACAATTTTTTTTCATAAATTTGCAATTAGGTTAGACATTTAGTTTAACTTGACAATTATTGAGTCGTAAGACTCTTATTTTCGGGGAACCTAGCCGTTCCCCGTTTTCATTTATAGGCTTCACCACAACAAAATGTTGTGAAGGTGAATTATTCACTTATTTTTTTTGTTACCATCATGACATTTTGATTCAGGTTAATTTCAATTGGTGAAACCTCCTCAATCAGACTTATTAATTTTTCGACATTTTCATATTTATCCATTACGGCGGATATCCTTCTATTCAAAACGAACTCATCACTACAAGTCACATCAACACCATACCATCTTGACATTTTTCTAAACACGCTACCAAGGGACTCTTTATTAAAAACAAACTTGCCGTTTTTCCACGCAGAATAATGATAGGTATCTACTTCTCGGATTTCAATTCTATTTTCACTTCTATTTAAAACAGATTGTTCACCGGGAGCTAAAATAAACTGTTGCTCACCAAAACCAAACTTCACTTTTCCTTCTATTAAAGTTGTCTGTACTTCTGCTTCATCCTCATAAGCCATAACATTGAAATGGGTTCCTAAAACCTCTACGTCAGATCCACTATTAATCAAAACTTTAAATGGTCTTTTAGCATCTTTCGTTACTTCAAAATAAGCTTCTCCTTTTAGCTTTACTTCTCTTTTTTCTTTGCCAAACTTAACAGGGTAAACCAATTCTGTTTGAGCATTTAGCCACACCTTGGTACCATCGGATAAAACCATAGCATACTCCCCTTTTATGGGCGTTTTTATGGTGTTAAATTCTAATTGCTCGGCAAGTGCTTCTCCTTTCTGATAAATCAAAGAATTATCGAAGTTCGTTGCTAACTTTTCTTTTCCCGATTTAATTTCACGATCCTGAAAATCTTCAAGATAAATGGTTTTACCATTTGATAATTTCAATGTTGCTTTCGCACTTCCTGCTTCAACAACTACCTGATCGTTATTCCAATAAACCTCATTCACGAGATAACTTGTTGCTAATAATGGCAGTAAAAATATTGCCGCCCATTTAAACACATTACTCATTGTAATAATTGGCTTACTTACTAATTCGGGCAATTGATTGGTAATCTTATTCCATGATTTATCTTGATCAATCTTTGAATACAAATCATGTTTTTTCTGGATACAATCCAAATCTGAAGAATTAAGATAAGCTACCAGTTCTTCCTCTCCTTTAGCTTTCCACTTC
>JADGFH010000977.1 GCA_016743925.1 Labilibaculum sp. | reverse complement strand
GTATAAAGACTCTAATTTATTTTTTAATGCATCACCTCTTAGAGTATTAGCAATAATATTCCCATTTTTATCTAGAAGAAAATTATCAGGTATTCCAGGCATTCTATAAACATTAAGAGCACATTCATTTAACTCAAATGGACATCTAAAATGTTTAAATTCTTGTATACCATCTTTCTTAATAGCTTTAAGCCAAGGTCCTCTTTTTTTATCAAGTGATACAGATATAATCTTGAATCCTTTCTCTTTATAGATTTGATAAGCTTCTTTGTAATGAGGACTTTCTTTTCTACAGGGTCCACACCATGATGCCCAAATATCAATCAAGGTATAATTTTCTCCAAGGTGATCATTAACGTTTTGTGGTATTCCAATATTATCTTCAACCGTAAAGTCAACAAACTTCCCTTTTCGAGCAGTAGCTGCATCTATTATCATCTCAAGCTTACTGATATCATATTCAGGATTATTTTCATGCAGGATATCTATGATCTGATTTAATTTATCGGTATCACAATATCCAGAAGGAACTAATGTTGAGTTAGAAAAAAATTGTTTTGTTATAGCATGTTTTGGATTTTGCTTAAGTAATTCAAGCCATTTACTTTGTTTATCACTATAATACTCATTACCATCTTTAAGTTTACCGTTTCCTGCGTATACATATTGTTTGTAAAGGCTAAAATATTTAGATCCTTCCATTTCTAAATTATACATCGAATAATGACCATTATCACTCGAAATATTTAATGTCATATCTGTATTTTCTATGTAGAAAAGTATAGGATAATTCGATTTATTAGATGATATGAATAAAGCTGCCAATTTAGGTTTTTCGACTAATCCTTTAATCTCAAATTTTCGATCAACAATCTGAATTGTATCTGCTTTATTATTTAATACAAATATCAAGGTAGAATCTTGATTATCAATAGTACCTGTAATTGTGAATTCGTTTGGTTGACTACATGCAACCGTGATTAATGTCATTAAGATTAATAGATATCTCATTCAGTTTAAAATTATGGGAGTAAAGTTTAAACTTCACTCCCAATTAAAATATAAAATTATGGTTTGTTGTATTTTCTAATTACCATGATATAGGGAATGTGTTTTCCGATAGCAGTTGATCGTTATCTACATTATATCTTCTATATGTTATATTTCGATTATTCACATCTACTATATAGAAATAGTAACTTTCTTGTTGTGATAGTGATGTGTTATATCCAAAACTACAACATGTTAGCTGATGAACACCTTTTTTCTGACAAACTAGATCTAAATTAGAAAGGTGTTCGTAATGTTTATGACCTGCTAAAATTGCAACAATTGAGTAATTATCAATTATGTCACAAAGCTTCTGATATCCTGATTTTAAAAGTACTTTAGGGTAATAGTTTTCTATAGGTTGATGCATCATCAGAACCATAGGACGATCAATTTGGTTTATGGCTCTATAAATTAAATAAAAAGCTAAATAATCCAACGATTCTTCATAAGTAAACTCTGTTCCATCTTGAGAAGCATCATCTAATTGACCGTTAAAATGAGGTACATTACCAAGTGCAATATAATCACAACCACCAGCTGTATAAACCCGAAAGATATCGCTACAAATATCTGTATTGACAGTACCTTGTTTCATTGGATGTTGGTTTCCTGATTGTGTAAATCCCCAATACCAATTATACTGATTGGGTGTTTTAACAGCATTATTAACAACGTTCCAATTATTACGAACAAGTGATGTAGCTAAATCCCAACCTGCTGCTTGAATATTGGTAGCTACAGGTAGATCATGATTTCCTGGTATTTCAATAAAGTTTAATCCATTAGATCCAACTCCATCTTTATAGTCACGAAATTCATCTTGTCTACCATTCTGAGTCATATCTCCTAGTACAAAAATACTTGAGTTCCATTGATCTGACAGTTGAGATAGTCTTTGCATTTTAGTTTGATTAGACGCTTTCCTATCACTTTTTGCATTATCAAATTGAGGATCTGCAATAGTATAAAATGTACTAACAGTACTAGAAGATTTTACTGAAGAATGATCTTTAGTATTTAAGGTTGATAGTTTGCTATCAATCCAATTCATATTAAAATCATTATTTTTCAGATATTGATATACTTCAGTTTGTTTTGCTTTATCAACTTGCGTTAGAGATGCAACTTCGACTTGATCATTG
>JADGFH010000192.1 GCA_016743925.1 Labilibaculum sp. | reverse complement strand
TACCAAAAATACTGCCAAGCATTACTTTCGCAAAAATAGTTGGTATACTCTTTTCCTACAAAATTCGGGATAAACTTCCCATGTTCATCTTTTGGACGGAAAAAATTAGATTTTGGATCGTACAAGTTCTTCCAGTTCTCTCCTCGTTTTAAAAAATATTGGTAATCTTCTTCTTTGTTTAAGGTTTTCGCAAACCGGGCAATACACCAATCATCGTAAGCATATTCCAATGTTTTAGAAACCGACCAATTTTCTCCTTCTGCATCGGTAGGTACAAAGCCCAATTTCATATATTCATCAATTTCTCTGCCCTTTTCCATCGCAGATTCCTTACAAGCACGAAATGCTTTCTCAGCATCCATTTCAATTCCTTTGAAATAAGCATCTACAACAACTGGCACTGCGTGGTAACCAATCATCATATTGGTTTCGTTTCCAGCCAAAGACCAAACTGGTAACAAGCCTGTTTCATCGTAATGAGCTAAAAATGATTTAATAAAATCTTCTACTTTATCTGGACATAGAATGGTATACAGTGGATGAGCTGTGCGGTAAGTATCCCACAAAGAAAAGGTATCGTAACGATCAAAATCTTCTGCTTTGTGATACTTCCCATCTGCTCCTTTATGCATTCCATCCACATCGCTTAATAAAGATGGCGTTAGATACAAATGATACAAATTTGTATAGAATACTTCTTTCTGATATTCCGATCCACTTACTTCAATTTGTGAAAGCAATTCATTCCATTCTTGATCTGCTTTTTTTACGGTAGCGTCAAAATTCCAATCAGAAAGTTCTGCTTGTAAATTCTTTTTTGCTCCTTCAACCGAAGCAGAAGACATGGCTACTTTCACTAAAATTTGTTCCTTCTCTTTCGTATTAAAATGAGCAATCATTTTTGTTTTAGGCCCATTCACTTTCTTCTGATTCAAATTCGAATTGCCTTCGAATAAATCTGCTTCGCTAAACGCTTTTGAAAACTGAGCTACAAAATAAACATGTTGATCTCTCGCCCATCCATTGGATTTGCGATATCCAGAAATGGTAGAATCATTTTCAATCGTAATTTCAGTAGCATAAGGATTGTCCCAATTCATTTTGAAACCTAAATCCAAAATAATTTGAGATTTTTCATCTTTTGGAAAAGTATAACGATGAAATCCTACACGTTTAGTTGTTGTTAGTTCGGCAACAATACCAGAACTTAGCAAATCAACTTTATAATATCCTGGTGATGCTTCTTCTCTGTCGTGAGAAAATTTAGAATATGCACGGTAGTCGCCTTCAGGAGTCAAATTATCTGTAAATCGACTATTGATAGGCATTAGCAATAGATCGTACATGTCTCCCGCTCCTGTTCCACTTAAATGTGTGTGGCTAAATCCTGCAATGGTAGAATCGGGCCAAAAATAACCGGCTATTCGATCCCATCCAGGTATACCATTATCGGGACTCAACTGTACCATTCCAAATGGTAAAACTGCACCAGGATAGGTATTACCAGGACCGTCGGTTCCTACAAATGTGTTAACGTAATTGGTAAGCTTGTTTTCGCTTTCAACATTCTTTTCACTACATGCAAAAAGACAAATCATTGCCCAACAGGTGGCTAATAATCTCATATTCGATAATAGTTTGAATTTCTGATTTTTCACAAGATCAGAAACAATATGGAAATTTGGCTTTTGGAGATTATGGGAGCAAATATACGTAAAAGAACAACATCCTCAAGTGGAATAATAAACAAGAATAAAAAAAAGGATCGGCCCCCGCCGATCCTTTACATTATCCCTTATCTTAAATCAATAAAACCCACCAACTTGTCTGTTAATTGTCGATAAGGGATTAAGCACAATAGTCACTATTTAAAATCTTATTTTTTCCATAATTTTTCCATGTCTTCCAGAGATCTCCCTTTGGTTTCTGGGACAATCTTCCAAACAAATATTGCTGACAAAATTCCCATCACGCCGTAAATCCAATATGAAAATCCATGATTGAACATACCTGTTAGCCATGAATTGTCATTCATCATTGGGAATGTCCATGACACAATCATGTTTGCAATCCACTGAGCTGCTACAGCCAATGACATCGCACTACGAATTGAATTAGGGAATATTTCTGAGAGCAAGACCCAAGTTACTGGTCCCCAAGACATCGCAAAAAAAGCAACGTATCCTAACATGGCGAAAAGTGCAACCAAACCTAACTGATTTAAATAAAATGCTGTTCCCAATGCAAACATACAAATCGCCATACCTACACCACCAATAATCATTAATGGTTTACGACCGAATTTATCTACCGTAAAGATGGCAAGTACTGTAAATATCAAATTGATTGCTCCAACCAAAATAGTTTGTAATAAGGAGGTATCTGTATCATTTCCCATATTTCTGAAAATTTCAGATGCATAGTACAAGACTGCATTAATACCAACAAATTGCTGAAATACAGACAATAATACTCCTATTACTATTATTAGTCCTCCAAAAGTTAACCATGGAGAATTGTTTTCTTTTAAGGACTCCTTAATATTAGCCATTAGCTGAGGAGCTTCACCTTTTCCAACGATCTTATCCAATAGACCTTTTGCTTCCTCCTCACGCGATTGCATGATTAAATATCGTGGTGTTTCAGGAACAAAATACAGCATTATTAAAAAGAATATTGCTGGGATCATCTCAGATGCAAACATGTATCTCCATCCAATTTCATTCAACCAAGCATCATCACCGCTTAAGGCAATAAAATAATTTACAAAATACACGATCAACATTCCAAATACAATTGCAAACTGATTTCCAGAAACCAATTTTCCACGAATGTTTGCAGGAGCAATTTCGGCTATATACATAGGCGAGAGCATAGACGCAATACCTACCCCAATACCACCAACAATACGATAAAAGATAAATGCACTAATGGTACTTGCACCAAAAAAATTCATCATTTCGGGCATTGCAGAACCAATTGCAGAAATTGTAAATAGAACTGCGGCTAAAACTAAACCACGCTTTCTACCAATATTCTGACTTACGTATCCTCCAATAGATCCACCAATAATACAACCAATAATAGCACTAGAAATGGTAAAACCGTTAATAGAATTTAAGGTGTTTTCAGAAATTTCGTTTACGGATACCCAAAATTGAGTATACCAAATTACAGCACCTACAAGAATAATTAAAGCACTGTAAATAATCCCCTTTTGTTTTCCGTACATGCGAAACATAAAGCTGGAAACCAGTAAGGAAACTACAACAAAACAAAGGGAAATGATAATCTTGTATTCTCCTAAAACTTGTAATGCAAGCTCATTATCAGATTTTAATGGTGTCACAAAAAATACTTTTAAAGCTTCAATCGCTCCATTAATAACGGCAGTATCGTAACCAAATAACAATCCCCCTAGTGTAGCCACTAAAGTGATGCTTAGTATAAACGATTTACTCCCTTGTGTTTGGGTTTGAGTCATGGATATGGGATTAGAATTAAACTCTCGCAAATTATCTCACGAGAGTTTAAATATAATTATTAAATGTACCAGTTGATTAACTGCTCTAACATTTCTTGTTTTCCACTTGTTGTTGTTGGTTCTCCACCCTCTTTAGCAATCTTTCTAAGATCTTCTAATGAAAGCTCACCATTCGAAAATGCTTTACCATTTCCTGATTCGAAAGAAGAATAACGATCTTTCTTCAATTTTAAGTATGGCGATTCTGTTCTGACTCTATCAGCAATAACCAAAGCACGTGCAAATACATCCATTCCACCAATGTGAGAGATAAAGATATCTTCCATATCAGTTGAGTTACGACGAGTTCTCGCATCAAAATTGATACCTCCGTGAGTGAAACCACCATTCTCTAAAATTGGCAACATAGCAGCAACAGTTTCGTAGATGCTTGTTGGAAATTCATCCGTATCCCATCCATTTTGGTAATCACCTTTGTTGGCATCGATACTTCCCAACATGTTGTTATCAACAGCAGTTTGCAATTCGTGCGCGAAAGTATGACCAGCTAAAGTAGCGTGGTTTACTTCAATATTCATTTTAAAATCGTCAGCCAAACCATATTTGTTCAAAAATCCCATTACAGTTGCTGTATCGAAATCGTATTGATGTTTCATTGGCTCCATTGGCTTAGGCTCAATAAGGAAAGTTCCTTCAAAACCATTCTTACGACCGTAATCACGAGCCATGGTTAAGAATTGCGCCATATGATCCAATTCTTGTTTCATGTCAGTATTGAAAAGAGACATATAACCTTCACGACCTCCCCAGAATACATAACCAGTACCACCTAAAGCGATAGTAGCATCCAATGCATTTTTAACCTGAGTTCCAGCGTTGGCAACAACATTAAAATCAGGATTTGTTGAAGCTCCGTTCATGTAACGAGGATTCGAGAATACATTTGCAGTACCCCACAATAACTTAACGCCTGAATCTGCTTGTTTTTGCTTTGCATAATCAACCATTGTAGTCAGTCTCTTCTCAATCTCGAAAACAGATCCATCTCCAACAACATCAGTATCATGAAAACAGTAAAATGGTACGCCTAATTTTGTAATAAATTCGAAGGCAGCATCCATTTTTGATTTCGCTGCATCAATTGCGTTAGCTTCAGCTCCCCAAGGGAATTTCTGAGTTCCAGGACCGAATGGATCTCCACCGTCTCCACAGAAAGTATGCCAGTAAGCCACTGCGAAACGCAAGTGATCTTTCATAGTTTTGCCTGCAACAATACGATTTTCATCGTACCATTTGTAAGCCATTGGATTTTTTGATTCTGGTCCTTCGTAAGCAATCTTACCTATTCCAGGAAAATACTCTTTATCTCCTTTTACAATAGTCATGATGTTCTTCTTATTAAATTATCAAATGTGAAATATCTATCTCTATAAATTCTTCTTCAATTCTTTACTCCAACGAGCGTATGCTTCCAGCAAATCTTCTCTCACACTTTCGTCAGGCTTGATGGTACTGATTTTTTCCAATCCAGCGAATGCTTCCTTCAATGAAGAATAAACTCCTGCACCATAACCTGCTCCGCGAGCTGCTCCCAAAGACCCATCGGTATCGTACAACTCGATAGTTGCGCCCGATACTGTCGATAAGGTCTCTCTGAACAATGGACTCAAAAACATATTTGCATGTCCTGCACGAATTACGTTTGCTTGCACGCCAATTTCTTTCATTACTTCCATTCCGTAAAAGAATGAGAATGCAATACCTTCCTGCGCTGCTCTGTAAATGTGAGCATCTGAATGACGATTCAAGTTTAGATTTAAAATTTGTGCTCCTATCTCACGGTTTTTTAAAACTCGCTCCGCTCCGTTACCAAATGGTAAAATTGTGATTCCATCAGATCCTACTGGAATTTCCATAGCCTTATCGTTCATTTCGGCGTAAGACAATCCTTTAGCTACATTATGGTTCAACCAAGAATTCATAATTCCTGTACCATTAATGCAAAGTAAAATTCCCAATCGGTTATTTTCTACAGTATGATTTACGTGAGCAAAAGAATTTACTCTTGAATAAGGATCGAATTTCACCTCATCGCTTACTCCGTAAACAACTCCTGAAGTACCTGCTGTTGTAGCTACTTCACCAGGCTTCAATACATTTAAAGACAATGCATTGTTTGGTTGATCGCCAGCACGATAAGATACTACTGCGCTACTTGAAAAGCCTAATTCCTCTGCAATTTCAGGTAAAACCTGTCCTTGGTTTGAGAAGGTATCAACTATATCAGGAAGCATATCTTTCGAAATGCCATATGTATTCAAAATATCTTCGGATACTGAATTGGTTTTAAAATCCCAGAAAATACCTTCCGACAATCCAGAAACTGTAGTACAAGTTTTTCCTGTTAATTGCATGGCAACAAAATCACCAGGCAACATTATTTTATGAATTTTTACGAATGTTTCAGGCTCATTCTCCTTTACCCAAGCCAATTTACTTGCTGTAAAATTCCCAGGTGAATTCAATAAATGTGAAAGACATTTGTCCTTTCCAATACTATTAAAAGCTTTATCGCCAATCGCAACAGCTCTACTATCGCACCAAATAATTGAAGAACGAACAGGCTGTAAGTTCTTGTCAACACAAACCAAACCATGCATCTGATAAGAAATACCAATGGCTTTCACCATTTCCTTATCAACATTTGCGGTTTGCATCACACTCTTAATTGCTTGCTTAAGATTATCCCACCACATTTGTGGCTCTTGCTCTGCCCAACCAATTTCGTGTGCAGTAATTTGCATTTCCTTTTTTGGAAAAAAGTCAGTAGCCAAACATTTACTACTCTCAGCATCTAATAAAGATGCTTTAACGGATGAACTTCCAATATCTAAACCTAATAAATACATTTTTTAATCTTTTTATGCCGTTCTGCCCTGTTCTGTTCTGAGTCAAAATTATAAATGTTTTTGAAATAAAAAAAGAATCTTAAAAAAAACTAAAGTGATTTTCTTAAAATAAGCTTTGTAGGCACACAATAAGATGCTCTCTGGGAGTCTTTTACAAAAGAAGCAACTTTATTTCCCATCATTTCAAAATCTGTTGAAATAACTGTAATACCTTTATCAATGTACTTTTTCATTGGAGTTTCATTGTAAGAAATTAGACCTACATCAGTACCAAATTCCAATTCCTTCTCCCTAGCCTTGTCTAAAACCTTAACCATTGCACGATCACTAACCGATAAATAAACTGTATTCTTTTTTACCTCTATTGAATCAGCATCAGTAACAATGGAATGCTTAATAGCATTGATTTTACAAAAACGTAAGAAATACTCTACTGTTTCGTAAGAATGATAGGTATAACCGGGATATACCAAACAAAAATGATCGTACTTTTTAATTCGATCGAGTCCTGTTTGCAGACAGTCAAAAACGGAAGTCCCAAAATCCTGAAAGATCTGTGATTGCTGATCATTCGCATTTACATTCCAATCAATGATCAATACCTTTTTAGGATCAATTTTCTGGAGCGTATCTGCTACTTCAGGATGATCAAAATTCATTACAATATACGTACTGTATTTTCCTACACTCTCCCTAAGTTGGCTTTTAAAAACGTCAATATTATAGTGATGAAAATGCAAGTCTACCGCAACAGTATCTGGCAAACTTTTTCTAAAACTATCGTAAAGAACTTCTTTATAGGCCTTGAATGTATCCAAAAACAAAAAGACTCTGGTAATCTCTCCTGCTACAAAATATCCCTTGTTGGGAACAGATTCAATTACACTTCGTTTTTTAAGTTCAGAATAGGCTTTAAAAACGGTATCTCTCGACAGAGAACATTCCTTGCACATTTGATTAACAGATGGCAAAATATCACCTGGCACTAATATTTTCTGATTAATAGCATCTTGAAATGCCTGAATTAATTGCTGAAATTTTGGTGTTGAAGAATTACTATCTGGTGTAAATTGGAATGCTTTCATGCGTATTATCTATTCAAGTGTTCTATTCTGTTATGTCTCAAAAGTATAAATAATATTATAATCTGATCTATATTGGAACAATATTTTAGTAAATTGAAGATTATAAACCTTAAGATCAATCCTATGAAAGCCTACCACTTACTCATAATCTCATCTCTGTGTTTTTGTTCGTGTAATTCTTTGGACAAGCCAGATTCACAAAATACCAATCCAAAAGGAACTTATATCGATGAAAACTTGCCTGACAGTATAGCCAAACTATATGCTCCCCATTTTATCTCTACCAATTTACATGAGCGTGATTTTGCCATGACACCAGATGGAAATGAAATCTACTATACAGTAATGGATCGTAATTACTCACTTATCATCTATTCTAAAAAAGTAAATGGAGAATGGACCACCCCAGAAATTGCACCCTTTTCTGGAGGAATAAATACAATGGATGTTGAGCCTTTCATTACAAGCGATGGTCAGAAATTTTTCTTCATGTCTACTCGCCCAGAAGAAGGTCAAGAAGCCAAAGCTGGTTGGGTTTACCAGAACATTTGGATGATGGATCGGATAGAAAACTCTTGGTCGGCCCCAAAAAAAATGCAGGCACCTATCAATTCTGAGGCAGGAGAATACTATCCTACCCTTACAAATAATGGAACCATATATTTTACACGTGAAGATGGAGAAAGAAAACAGTCAATATATCGTTCGAAATTAGTAGATGGGAAATATCAGGAAGCGGAACGCTTACCTTCAGAAGTAAATGCCTCTGACATGCAATACAATTCGTTAATTGCACCAGATGAGTCCTACTTAATAGTTTGCACCCGTTTAAAAGAAAATGCAATTGGAAGAATAGATTACTGCATTAGTTTCAGAACTGAAGACGACAAATGGACACCATTAATTAATATGGGGAATACAGTAAACTTCCCGGCATGCACAGCTTCGTCTCCAGCCCTTTCCAAAGATGGAAAATACTTCTTCTTTTCGAGCAACAAGAGAAAAGAAAAAAAGAAAGGAAAATACAAGCTTAGTGAACTAAAAAAAAATGCTTTATCTGCACAAAATGGAAGCCTAGATATTTATTGGGTGGAAGCCAAATTCATAGAAGATCTTAAAAAAGATTTTTTCATGAAAAACAAATAAGCATAGTAATCTGTTATTTGTACAAATTCAGCTATTATGAAAATTCTACTAACAGGCGCTAACGGTTACATCGGAAAACGACTATTACCAATCCTTTTGGATCGGGGACATATTGTTGTGTGTTGTGTTCGAAACAAAGAACGATTTTCTCCCAAAGAAATAAACCATCCTAATTTGGAAGTTTATGAAGCTGATTTGCTCGATTACAAATCACTTTCCAAACTCCCTACGGACATTGAAGTTAGTTATTATCTAATTCACTCCATGTTACATGGAACTGATGGATTTGAAGAATTGGAAAGCATCTGCGCAAAGAATTTTGTAAAGTTTATTAATAAAACACAAAATAGACAAGTGATCTATTTAAGTGGGATTGCAAATGTTGAAAAGTTATCAAAACATTTAGAATCACGAAAGCAAGTAGAAGATATTTTAAAACAAAGTAGGAGTTACTACACCATTTTACGAGCAGGTATTATTGTAGGTTCAGGCAGTGCTTCTTTTGAAATTATTCGAGATCTAGTTGAAAAACTAGTAATAATGACTACTCCAAACTGGCTTTTAACCAAATGTCAACCTATTGCCATTCGCAATGTAATTGATTTTTTAATTGGTGTA
>JADGFH010000976.1 GCA_016743925.1 Labilibaculum sp. | reverse complement strand
GCCAACAAAACAATTGCTTATGGTGACATTTGGTGTCCAACTTAAATTTTCAAGAGAGTATGCATCCGATATAACATTTGGAATTCTATCCTTAAATGTTAGGGTGAAATTATTAGCATCTATTTGAGAAAATCTATGAATGATACCATTACCAGTGGTACGCATAGTTTTCTTATCAATAAACCCAATAGAATCGCCAGGTTTTGCCCAAATTAAACCTAAACTCATATCGTGAGCATAACTGCAATTTAAAACGGAGTCATTTACCCTTTTGACTACAGGTACATAGGTGCCATGAACATTAATAGGATCATCCATCAAACCTTGAGCATCACAATCATCAACAATTATTTCTCCTTTACAGCCCATAAAATGTAAACCATCATCATGTCCACTTAAATATCTGTTTTTGTTTGGGTTCGGTATCATGTTAACCTTCCGCATTTCAATATTTTCACAGTATTGAGATAGAATTCCTAAACCTGATGTATGATATACATTGATATTTTCTAAATTAATATTTTTACTATGAAACAAGAACATGCCAGCATGATCTCGGGTGCTGTGCCTCATGATCAAATAATTCCCTACAGTTGGCGTTTTTGTAAAATTTCCTTCCATTAATATTAAACCAGGCTTAATTTCTATATATGTTACATTTTTTAAATCTCCATTAACTGTTCCATGGTCGCCTGTAAATGCAGGGATAATATGTTCTTTATTGATCTCCATCAACCATGAGCCTCCCGATAGTTTCCATTCAGCTTTCCAATCATCGGCAGCAAATGTTATTCCTTTATCATGAACTGTATAAGGAAACTGTACGGTGTCAATTTTAATAAGAATGTGTGTTGAATCAGATTCGATAACTTCAGATTCTGCAGTAAGTGGTTGATCCCAATCAATATTTACATTTTTTATTTTGATATTTTCAGCATTGTCTAATGTAAAAGGTTGTATATGTCCATGATAAATAAAATCTGAACCTTGAGCATCAATGGTAATGTTCTTTTTCCCTTCCAGGAGAATTGCTAATCTTTTTGGATTTACATCGTAGGTATTAGTTTCAAAATAGGCCTTAAAATAACTTGAATCAGGATAAAAGTCATATCTGCCTTTTGGAAAAACGATAGTTACGGGCTCATCATTCAAATTTTCTATAAGCTTATTCACTTTTGAAGTAATGCTTAGTTTTGTATTGGGAATTATACCGTGGTCTGTTACCTTAATTTCATTAATTTTCGATTCTAAGCTACAAGCTGTACAAAAGCATGCAATTAAGGCAAATATGAAAATTTGTTTCATTCTATTCTTTTGGGTTTATTATTAATAACTTCTGAGTTTCTCAGGTTACATACAACGATCTATGTATATTTTAGTATAGTTTTCAAAGTACTAGATTTAAAACATCTATGTAGTCAATACCATCATGAAATAAATATTTTGTAGTGCCTTCGTACTCGAGTTCCTATTTTTTATCCTTACTCAATATTTTAAATTTATTGTCTTCAAGCGTATAGAATATCTTTTTTGTTCCTCCCGTTGGATTTGCATTAGAATCTTTTTCTTTATACAAGGGAAATTCTCTTACCAGCAGTGAGTTTTTAATATAAAAAGTGTCATGGCCCATATATCCATCAAACATGGCCCCTTTTTTAGTTTCATCTGTAGAAAATTCAGGAATAGAGCTTTGAAGTAATTTTTTATTTTCATCCGTAATAAAAGCGTGTATGCCACCATAACTCCCTGAGCCTGCACTCTTAGTTATCAGGTATAATTCTTCAATTCCATTATTGTCCAAATCATTCAGAAAAACATCTATAAGTGGGTCCGTTTCTAACTTTATTAAAATCGTTTCTTTAAAATCATCAGAGGCAATATTTAATTTATTAATACTGGCAGATTCTGTATTGTCAACTTCTACTTCAATTATTTTTCCAGATCTATATGTCACTGTATACAAGGCACCCGTACTTGTTGAGCCAATTTTGACTGGTGCTATATAGGAACAAATTACTTCGTCATCTATGTAATAAGTGAAATCTCCGTGATGTGACCAAAAAATAAATTCCCCATCATCAGTTTGGTATTTTTCACCACTTCCTGAGGGTACGTGTTTCATTTGATGTTTTACTGTTTTATTGTCTTTTATGACTTCAACATACAAACCATCCGAGTTTATATATTTATATTGAATTATAT
>JADGFH010000975.1 GCA_016743925.1 Labilibaculum sp. | reverse complement strand
AAATATACTGTTGATGACTATGTGAAAGGAATTTTGCACGGTAATATTGGCATTTTAAGTCAAGCAATTACTTTAGTCGAAAGTTCTAGATATGATCATCAAGTTTTGGCTCAGGAGATTATTGAAAAATGCTTGCCTCATTCTGGTAAATCGGTGCGAATTGGAATTACTGGAGTACCTGGTGCTGGTAAAAGTACTTTTATCGAAGCATTCGGAAAACATGTAACTAACAATGGACATAAGTTAGCCGTTTTGGCAATTGATCCAAGTAGTGAAAGAAGTAAGGGAAGTATTTTGGGTGATAAAACCAGAATGGAGGATTTAGCGGTTGATCCACTTGCATATATTCGTCCATCACCATCGGCAGGATCGCTTGGTGGAGTAGCACGTAAAACGAGAGAAAGTCTTATCCTCTGCGAAGCTGCAGGCTTTGATACCATTTTAATTGAAACTGTTGGAGTAGGGCAATCGGAAACAGCTGTTCACTCAATGGTTGATTTCTTTTTGCTGATTAAAATTGCAGGAGCAGGTGATGAATTGCAAGGAATTAAACGAGGGATAATGGAAATGGCCGATGCCATTAGTATCAATAAAGCAGATGGGAATAATATTCATAAAGCTCAATTGGCCAGGGTGCAGTTTGAAAATGCATTGCACTTGTTTCCTCAATCACCATCAGGATGGACTCCTAAGGTTTTGACTTGTTCTTCTATCGAAAAAACTGGAATTGGTGAAATTTGGGACAATATAATGGAGTATTGTAAACACACCGAAGAGAATGGTTATTTTCATCAGCGAAGAAGTGAGCAGGCAAAATATTGGATGTACGAAACGATAAATGAGCAATTGCGAGATGGTTTCTATCATCGAAAATCAATTAAAGAACAGATTCCAGATTTTGAAAATAAAGTATTGAAAGATGAAATGAGTTCATTCGTAGCTGCCTACAAATTATTGAATACTTATTTCGATGAAATGAAAAATGAAGAATAGTAAATGGGTTCATCGAAAATCTTTTCTTTTCATTGAATTATTTGGTAGATTAGGGCAATTAATTAACATGTTAACAAAATACATAATCAAATGAAGAAATTTTTTATCGCGGTCTCTGCGATTGGGCTTTTTTTAGCCTCTTGTAATTCTGCAGATCAATATACGTTGACTGGGAAATTTGCTGGTATGACAGAAGGAAAGGTGTATCTTTCTAAACCTCAAGATAATAAATTGATGAAAGTGGATTCTGCTGTTATTGGGGAGAATGGTTTCTCTTTTGAAGGTAAAGTAGAAAGTCCAGAGATGTATTATATTGAATTAGAAGGACAAAAAGGAGCTATTCAATTGTTTCTTGAGAACGCTGTAATTTCTGTTGATGCAAATCTTGAGAATTTGAGAGAAGCAAAAGTTGTTGGTTCTACAAATCAGGATGTAATGGCTGCTTTTGGAGAAAGTCAGAAAGCTGTTCAAGAGAAACAACAAGCAATGTTTCAGGAATACCAAAAAGCAATGCAGGCTCAAAATCAAATTGCTGCTGATTCTATTCGTGGGGAATTTGACAAATCAGAAAAAGTGAAGAACGCTGCAAATATGGAGTTTGTGAAAGCAAATGCGAATACTATTGCTGCTGGTTTTATTGCTCAAAGAATATCTGGTCAGATGGAAGCAAAAGAAATGGAAGACTTATTTAACCTTTTAGGTGAAAATGTTCAAGTTTCTTCATATGGTGTTAAGATTAAAGAAAAAATTGACACTATGAAAAAAATTGCAGTTGGACAACCAGCTCCAGACTTTACAATTAATACTCCAGAAGGAACACCTCTTAGTTTATCTTCTTTTAAAGGTAAAGTTGTATTGGTTGATGTTTGGGCATCATGGTGTGGACCTTGTAGAAGAGAAAATCCAAACATGGTTAAATTGTATAATGAAGTACACGATAGAGGTGTTGAGTTTTTAGGTGTTTCTATAGATAAAGACAGAGAAGCTTGGTTAAAAGCTATCAAAGACGATAATTTAACATGGAACCATGTTTCTGAATTGAAATCTTGGGATTCAAAGGTTGTTAAGTCTTATGCAGTAAGTGGTGTACCTTTTACGCTTTTAGTTGATCAGAATGGAAACATTGCTGGAACTAAATTACACGGAGAAGAATTAAAAGCTGCTATTGAAAAATTACTTCAATAAGAAATAGCAAATAAAATATTGAGC
>JADGFH010000974.1 GCA_016743925.1 Labilibaculum sp. | reverse complement strand
TTATAGTCTGAGTTATTAAGATTTTGCCTGCGAAGAGCAACACTTATAAACAATCGATGTGAAAAAAGTGCTTTTTTGAATTTCAGACTGAATAGTTACGATTATTTTATTAATGGAGAATATGATAACCAACTTATTCTGAAATTCATTATTGAGGAGTTAAGAAGTGGTGTTAATAGCAAACGTTTTAAAACACAAACTCTTAGAATGTTTAATATCCTTTTGTTATTGAATGAAGAGCACCAATTTGATATATATAATAATAGAAGGATTCAAAATATAATTGATGGAAAGGTAAATGAATTTGTTGGAGATGTTGAAGAGACACAGCTTCTTGCTTTATATTCTGAATCATTGTTTAGCCAAGGCATTAGCTATTTTGCTGATTTCTTAATTAAATTAATGAAAAGTGAATTCGAAAAGGAAGATGAACAAAATCAGTTCAATAATTTTGCAATTAAATTAATAACATCATTTGTTGGTTATGTTTTTAATGAAAAGCTAATAATTAGAATTAGACAGCCATTTACTACGTTTTTTAAAAGTCAAGAAGACCCTCTTGTTGCATATGTAGATAAGGAAAATATTAAGCCATTAGTTACAGAGGAAATATTCAATTTTATTTTGAGCAAAATAACAACAATTAGTAAGGAAGACTATTGGCTTGAGGATGTTCGTTTTATTGTTGAGAATAAAGTTCTTGGAAGCGATGAAAATGAAGTTTTTTTTGAAAGATTAAATGCTATTAGACCAAATTTCACGAATCTTACTACTGTTCAAATTACCGACATTTTAAAACAGGTTATCCTTGTGCTTTCAAAACTTGATATGAAAAAGCAAAAAGAAAAGCCTCAATTCATTGCTTTTTTTAATAAAATATTTGCTAATCGTAGTGTTAATAATCGGAATGTAAACTTTTTAAGTGAAGCATTAAATATTCCTGAAAACACTGAAATAATCGTTGATTATCTCTATTGGTCTTATCGTATAGTTCATTACTTTAAAGAAACAACACCATTTTTTAATCAAATTGCAAATTCAAATATTACAAATCGGAATTTGGTTAATAAGGCAATCTTAAGATTACAAAAAGAGAATGGTTATACACTTATCCCTATTTACGATGTAGTTCTTTCTGATAAAACATATTCAGAAACAAGCTTTAAACTACTTGAATATGTATTTCGGTCAAAAAATGATAAAGACGAATATAGGTTGGAATATTCTAAACTTGATATAAAGATTAAAGAAATGTCAAGTCATATTTTCGAAGAATCAGATAAGCTTGAATCAATTACAAGTTTCTTTGAAAAAATGATTGATATTACACCTTTTAAAGAATCACTATCGAATATCATTTCATCTCAAAGTAAGGTTCACATATTGTTACTGTCAATAAAACTTCAACACTTAGCATTTGATAAGATTACAGAAGCAGACGTGTTATTTGATTATGAAGACAATATTGAATTATTAAATGCAATTAGTGAGTCAGGAGAAAAAAGGCATAAAATAAAGCTTGTAAATGTAATTGTAAGGAAAATACCAAAACAAGATACACAAGATGATGCATTTACTATTTTAGAGCATTCTTCAGGCTTTAATAAAAGAGATACAGGAAAGATTATTAAACTTTTGGAAGAGTTTTCAGATAATGCAGAATTAGCAGAAAGAATATCTAATATAATTTCCACACTAAATGCAAAACAGATTAAGTAAATTATAGAAACAACGAAAGCACAACAAAGTATAAAAATAATAGCCGGAATAGTAGTAAATGTGAACATTGCAGCCCGTATGAAATTTAGTGGTAACTTGAAAAATTCGAGTTCCGAAGTCGGCTACTATTCTTATATTCTGCATTATGGGCAATCTTCCTACTATTAAAAAGTAGTTGGATTTTTTGATAATGAGAGGGGGAAATAAGGGTAGAATGAATTTCAATAAAAATAATCCATCATGATACCTCGTCTGCTTGCAGCGGGGAGATTCATTGAAAAGATATTCGATATTAAGCATTGTAATTATAAATAAGGTTATCCCGCTTAATACCTAAATTCATTTTTCGAAGTTACACAGGTTCCTAAAAGTCTATCAAACAGATTGTCTATAAGATAACGACGGTTGAAGTTATAACAAAATTCGTCTAAGTAATATTGTAAGTATTCTTTATTTTAAGGAAGTTCCTTAACAGCCTATTAT
>JADGFH010000191.1 GCA_016743925.1 Labilibaculum sp. | reverse complement strand
CGTACAAAAATTGATTTTAGTATAATATAAAATTACGATCTAAAAAATGCCATCCAATTGGATGGCATTAATCTAAATCCTTGATTGGATTTTTTTATTCTGGTAAGCCATAAGTGTCAACCACAAAATCAAGATCTTTATCGCCACGACCACTTAAATTGACTAAGATTGATTGTTTCGGATTTGCCTTGGCTAATTTAATAGCGTAAGCAATAGCATGTGCACTTTCAAGTGCAGGAATAATACCCTCAGAACGGCTTAATTCGTAAAAAGCATCAATACATTCTTTGTCTGTAATGGAATGATATTCAGCTTTGTTTAAATCTTTTAGCATCGAGTGTTCCGGACCAACACCTGGGTAATCCAATCCACTTGCTACAGAATATACAGGATCTGGTTCCCCTTTTTCATCCTGTAAAAGATAACACTTAAAACCATGAATTACTCCAGGTTTGCCAAAGGTTAAGGTGGCGGCATGCTCTCCTTTATCGAAAGAACGACCTGCAGGCTCAACGCCGTGCAATTTACATTCATCATCTTCAAGGAATGCAGAGAAAATACCAATAGCATTACTTCCTCCACCAACACAGGCTACTACATTATCTGGTAATTCACCAGTCATTTCTTGAAATTGATCTTTAGCCTCGATTCCAACAACGCGCTGAAATTCTCTAACCATCATTGGAAAAGGATGTGGTCCAACTACAGAACCAATACAATATATTGTATTTATTGGATCTTCCAAATAAGCCATAAAAGCAGAATCTACAGCTTCTTTTAGTGTTTTTAATCCGTGTGTAACAGGAATTACTGTTGCACCCAAGATTTTCATTCTCAAAACATTTGGATGTTCCTTAGCAATATCAACTTCACCCATATGAATTTCACATTCCAAGCCAAAATAAGCAGCAGCTGTAGCAAGAGCAACGCCATGTTGACCAGCACCAGTTTCAGCAATTAATTTCTTTTTACCCATATATTTGGCTAAAAGAGCTTCTCCCATGCAGTGGTTTAGCTTGTGGGCTCCCGAATGATTTAAATCTTCTCTTTTTAAGTAAATTCTACCACCGTATTTATTTGATAATCGGTTGCAGTAATATACGGGAGTAGGGCGTCCTTGGAAATGTTTACGGATACTTCTTAGTTCAGAAATAAAAGCATGTGATTTACTAATTGAATAGTAAGCATCATTGATTTTTTTCATTTCTTCTTCTAAAACTTCAGGAATAAAGCTTCCGCCATAATCTCCAAAATACCCCTTTTCGTCAGGATTTGTCTTGAAATAATTCGTTGACATGTTATTAATAATTTTGGTTTGTATTTTATAATTGCACTTTGTAATGCAAGTGGTCATTCCAAATATAAAAATAACCGGAATCTTAAAGAATAGTCTTTAGAGTCCGGTTATCAGACGTTCTATTTCTTTTCATCTCCAGCCAGGAATGCTATTGGAAAAGATTATAGATTACTCGCACCCCGATAAGAAATTGCCAAAATAAAACGACAGAAACAAAGATAATAAAAATACTTCATTTACACTCTTGATAGATGTTCTTGCTTTCTAAATTGGAAAGGAGTGTTTAATTTACATTGCTATTGGACAAGGATATTTGTATTTTAGGTAGAATCAATTTAAATAATGGTTTGAATTAAAATAGGAGGTTGTGATGAAGGAAATTAAAGTGTCCCCTCGAGGTAGGGTAGTCTTTATTAGTGGGGCTAACAGAGGAATCGGAAGAGCTATAACCATTGAGTTACTTGAGAGGGGAGCTAAGAAAGTTTATGCAGGTGTTCGCGATTTAAAATCTATGGATGACCTTAAGCCCGAATATGGGAATCGTTTGGTGCCTGTTTTTTTAGATTTACGAGATGATAAGTCAATAATTAAAACAACAAGGTTAACCAAAGATGTTGAAATATTGATTAATAATGCTGGTGTTTATGAAGCAGGAGGGTTTTGTTCTGATGAAACTCTTGATAGTATGGCGGTTAACTTTGAAGTTAATGTTTGGGGTTTGATAAAGCTTACAGTTTCATTAATCGATCGTTTAAAGCAAAGGGAATGTGCAGCAATTGTTAATATTTCATCTGTTTTGGGTTTAGCTAGTATGCCTATTGCAGGAGCTTATTCAGCATCAAAAGCTGCTGTTCATAGCGTTACGCAAGGATTACGAGGTGAATTATTGACGAATAATATTTTGGTTATGGGCGTTTATCCAGGGCCAATTGAGACAGAAATGACGAAAGATCTGGATATTGAGAAGGATTTACCTATTAATGTTGCCAAAGAGATTGTAGTCGGATTAATTGAGGGAAAAGAATATGTATTTCCAGATAAGATGTCAAAACAAGTTGGAGAGTTATATCTTACGGAACCTGTAACTGTCGAAAAACAGTTTGCTCATTTTATATCCGAGGGAGAAGAAGCTTAAAGGATTTTTAAATATTGAATTTTGAGGCCAATTAAGGCCTCATTTTTTTGTGTAAATGTTTATATTTATAGGTAGTTGTTTATTTGTGAAATGAGAATATTCTCATTATATTTGTTGAAAATATTTCCTTATGCCGAGAAAGATACGACCGAGAAAAGTGGTGGAGCCACCAAGATTTAAGGGCTACAGACCCTTTGGAGTGAATGTGGGATCAAAAGAATCTGTTGATTTGTTTTATGAAGAATATGAAGCATTGAAATTGGCAGATTACGATTTGCTTAATCACAAAGAAGCAGCTGAGATAATGGGCGTGTCGCGACCAACTTTTGCAAGGATTTACGAAGCTGCTCGTCGGAAAATTGCAGCAGCACTGGTTGAAACTAAGATAATAAAAACAGTATTTGGGAATGCCGTTATGGATAAAAATTGGTATGCGTGCACCAAGTGTCATGCTCGTTTTAATGTTCCTAAAACGATGGAGAATGAAGCGTGTCCTGCATGTAAATCAAATCTTATTGAATTAATTAACAAATAAAAATATGAAGACAATAATTACATCAACAGGAGATCAATTGAATTCGATTTTTGATTTGCGTTTTGGACGTGCTGGTTGGTTCTGTTTATTTGATGAAGAAACGAAGAAAGTTCAGTTTTTCGAAAATGAAAGTGTAAATGCAGCATCGGGAGCCGGAACAAAGGCTGTTGAAAAAGTTGCTGAATTGGGTGTGAAGAAAATCATTTCAGGTGATTTTGGTCCAAAAGCAAAAGAATTGCTAGAAAAATTTGATATCCAGATGGTAATCCTTAAAGATGATAACAATACAGTGCAGAATATCATCGATAATTTAAATTCTTAAAATTTCTCATTATGCCAAAACTTGATGGAACAGGACCCGATGGAACAGGATCCCAAAAAGGACGAAAACTTGGCAAATGTACCTCTAATGATATGTCAACGCTACTAGAAAAATTAGGAGAAGGTCAAGGTCTAAAAAGAAAAAGTGGGTGTGGTAAAGGTAGAGGGAAAAGATTAAAGAGCAATAAATCGATTTAAAAAGAGGTAAAGATGCCCGGATAAGGCAGAACAGGCCCAAAAGGAAAAGGTTCCTGATTAGGAAGAAGATTGGGGAAATGTAATTCTGAAGAAAGAGTTACGGGAAGAGGTTTTGGTTCAAAACGGGGTAAGGGATGCGGACAAGGATTAGGGCGTGGTCAGTAAATAGAATTTGTTTTGTATGCGCTCGTGTTTTATAATTTAAAATTGAATTATCAATAAAAAGGAAGTTTGAAATCAGAATTTCTAATTAAAATATTTCGTATGAGAATTGCAGTACCAGTTAAAGAAGGTGTTTTAGATGCACATTTTGGTCATTGTAGCCATTTTGCATTAATTGATATTGAAAATCAAGTAATTATTGCAGAAGAATTAATTGCAGCACCACCACATGAGCCAGGTAAATTACCTCCATTTTTGGCGAACCTAGGTGTTACTGATGTTCTTGCTGGAGGAATGGGTGGAAGAGCTATTCAGATTTTTAACAGCAATAATGTTAACGTATTTGTTGGTGCTCCAGCTTTAGAGCCAAAACAATTGGTAGAAGGATTTTTAAATAAGAGTATCAGTTTTACTGCAAATTGTTGTGATCATTAAAAATTATGTCATTTAAAATAGCCATAATAAGTGGCAAAGGAGGAACAGGTAAAACAACTGTTGCTGTTAATCTGTTTTCTGCAATAAACGAAAAATGGACAAAAAATGTTCAATTAGTAGATTGCGATGTAGAAGAGCCTAATGATTTATTGTTTTTTAGAAATACAACGGTTGAAAGTCATGACTTAGTTAATCAGCCTGTTCCTGAGATTGATGTAGCGAAATGTACTTTTTGTAGAAAATGTGAAGAGTACTGTGAATTTAATGCAATTTCAATAATTCCATCGGTTAATTATGCTGATGTTGATCCTAATTTGTGCCATTCGTGTGGCGCATGTCTCCATGCTTGTAAATTTGATGCTATTGCAGAAAAAGATCATACTATTGGTGAGATTACACATTACCGCACTAAGGATGCAGCTAGGTTAGTTGAAGGAAATTTGCGAGTAGGCTCACCAATGCAAACACGAATAATAAAAGATTTAAAAACAAGTATTGGCGAGGAAGAGGGAATTGTCATTTTTGATGCGCCGCCAGGCACCAGTTGTCCTGTGGTTGAAACGGTTTCAGAAGCAGACTTTGTAATCCTAGTAACAGAGCCAACTCCTTTTGGTTTGTATGACTTGCAATTAACTGTAGACTTGATGAAAGAAATGAAAAAACCTTTCGGATTGGTTGTTAACAAGGCGGGTTTAGGAGATTTAGAGGTTTACAAATATTTAAAAGAGGAGAATATAGAGTTGCTTGCAGAAATTCCTTTCGATAAAGGATATGCAGTGCAATATGCAAAAGGCCAGTTGCTTGTAAATATTCCACCGCTAATTGAACAAGAATATCTAAAATTGGCAATTTATTTGAAAAACAGAATGAAAAATGATTGAAATTACCATACTTAGCGGTAAAGGCGGAACAGGGAAAACGGGATTGACTGCAGCTTTAGCATCGGTTGCTTCCAATACTGTATTTGCTGATATTGATGTAGATGCTCCAGATCTTCATTTGATTTTACAACCAGAAATTAAGGAGACTCATGTTTTTCAAGGTGCTCGAATTGCATGTATTGATACAGATATATGTACTAATTGTGGAATTTGTAAAACAGAATGTCGTTTTGGTGCAATTCATTATAAAGCTGGAGGTGGATTAGAAGTGAATTCATTTGAGTGTGAAGGTTGCAGGCTTTGTGAAAGAATTTGTCCTGTTCAAGCGATCGATTCGGAGCACAGTACAAATAACCATTGGTTTGTTTCTGATACTCGGTTTGGATCTCTTTTGCATGCTAAAATGGGGCCAGGAGAAGAGAATTCAGGTAAGTTGGTTTCGGTAGTTAGAAAAAATACCAAAGAAAAGGCTCGTAGTATGAATGCCGATTTTATTTTGAATGATGGACCTCCAGGGGTTGGTTGCGCAGCAATTGCTTCGGTTACAGGTGCCGATAAAATAATTTTGATTACAGAGCCAAGTAAATCTGGTTTTCATGACGCAATTCGATTAATGGAATTGGTTAAGTCTTTCTCTGTTCCAATGTATGCTGTTATCAATAAGCACGATATTAATCCTGAAATATCAGGTCAAATGGAACGCTTTTTCACTATTCAAGGAGTTGAAGTACTTGGAAAAATACCTTTCAGTGAAAGCATGGTAGAATCTATTGTTGCAAAGAAAACGATCGTTGAATTTGATCCGAAATCCGAAATTTCAGAAACCATTCGAAAAATTTGGCACAAAGTTATTGAGCCAGTAATTGAAGAAAAGAAATGATATCAGGCAAATATAAAATAAGACCACGTTATGACGAGGTTGATCAAATGGGATACGTGTATCACGGTAATTACGTGAGTTATTGTCATCAGGCAAGAACTGAATTACTTCGTAAATTTGGTGTCAACGATAAAGTATTGGAAGAGAATGGGATTATGATGCCTGTAATTTCGATGAACTTAAAGTATTTGAAACCTTCGGGATACGATAACGAGCTAACGATTCGAACATTTATTAACAAGTTGCCTACTACTCGTTTACATTTCGAGTTTGTTTTTGAGAATGATCAGGGTGAAAAGGTGTGTAAGGCCGACTCAACTGTTGTATTTGTTGATAAGGAAAGTAGAAAGCCTAAACGTACTCCGGAAATTATCTTACATGCTTTACAAGCAGAATTTGAAATGTTGTCTAATTAAATTTTTACGATTAGATTTTAGATATGAAAAAACCGGACGATGAGCTTCTGCTTACGTCCGGTTTTCTATTCTGTTTTTGTTACAAAAATGATTTTGCTGCTTGAAGAGCATCATCAAAATTATCGAATATATCTTTTTGTGATATGAAATCGGCAATTTCGCTACGATTGATTTCTTGTAAAACATCTTTATTCACTCCTGATAAAATCACCTTTGTTTTTCTTTTTTCCATGCTTTTAATGATTTCGGTGAAATTGTGAATTCCAGTTCCGTCGATAAAGGGCACGTGACGCATTCGAATGATCAGTACAGCAGTAGATCCTTTTAAATTACGAAGTGTTTCCTGATAACGTTTTGCTGCTGCGAAAAAGAAAGGTCCACTAATCTCATATATTTCAATCTCTTTTGGTATTTGATTGTAATTCTGAATTTCATCAGATTCAAATTCTGGTTGAAACACACCATTAATTTTCGACATGCGATACATGAATATTAAGGCTGCCAAAACAATTCCCATTTCAATGGCTACAGTTAGATCAACCAACACTGTTAGAAAGAAAGTGGTAAGCAATACAATGATATCAAATCTTGATCCTTTAAGTATCGAACGGAAAGATCGCCACTCACTCATGTTGTAGGATACTACAATTAAGATACCTGCAAGGCATGACATTGGAATTAGTTTTGCCCACTGTCCGAAGATCAACATGATTAGAAGTAAAGTTAAAGCATGAATGATACCTGCAATTGGTGTTCTTCCACCATTTTTTACGTTGGTAGCTGTTCTTGCAATGGCACCAGTTGCGGGAATACCACCGAATATTGGTGAAAATAAATTCGCAATTCCCTGTGCTATTAGTTCAGTGTTCGATCGATGATTTCCACCAATCATACCATCGGCAACAACAGCAGATAATAAAGATTCAATTGCACCTAAAATAGCAATGGTAATGGCAGGTTGAATATAATTAGGCAGTTGAGACCAATCGAGGCTAGGCATGTCGAAGCTTATTGAATTAGGAATGCTTCCATAAACAGATTCAATGGTATCTACAGGCATATCAAATGCTTGCACCAAGCCTGTCATTGCGAGTATAGCAATAAATGAACCGGGTATTTTGGGGATGATTTTACCAGCGAATAAGGTAAGTAAGATTGTACCTGCACTAATCGCAACAGAATACAGGTTAATACTCGATAAATTGGTAAAATAGCAAATCCATTTTGCAATAAATTCCGAAGGAATTTCTTCTATTTGCAATCCAAATGCAGCTTTCATTTGAGTTGAGAAAATCACTAAAGCAATACCCGAAGTGAAGCCAACAATTAAGGGGTGGGGGATAAATTTTAAAACAGCTCCTAATCGTAAAAGACCAAATAGGATGAGAATAATTCCTGCTAAAAAAGTCGAAATCATTAAACCATCTACTCCATATTGGCTAACAATACCGTAAACGATAACAATGAAAGCACCCGTTGGACCTCCAATTTGAACCCGACTACCTCCCAAAAGAGAAATTATAAATCCAGCTACAATTGCTGTTATTAATCCTTTTTCTGGTGAAACACCCGAAGCAACAGCAAAAGCAATAGCTAATGGCAATGCCACAATACCTACAATTATTCCTGCAAATAAATCTTTTTGAAAAGATTGAGCATTATATCCCTTGAGGACAGAGAATAATTTAGGTCTAAAAATCGACTTCATTCCTTAAGTTTTGTTTGATTGAGCCTGCAAAAGTAATGCATAATGGCTCTCGTTATCCTCCAGACTAGCTATATTTTTCAAAAGTGTGAAAAACTTATCAAAATGATAAAAAAATGGCTGTAAAATGGATCACTTATTAATTGTTTTCTTTTGGCTTATTTGTACGAAGTAAACAGTACTCCTTAAATTAATTGTATTTTTGTTCGATTTTTCAAAACAAATGATTGGTTAAAAAATTGAAAATGCAAATTCCAGAGAAATACAAATTCATAGTGCAGTTAGGGAAAGCACTACATACCTATGGAGTTCCTTCTTATAAATCTCAAATTTATTTAACAGAGATTGCTGAGAAGAAAGGAATAAAAGGCAGTTTTATGGATACACCAACTTGGATAAACTACGTGTTTTACGAGGAGGATGAGCAAACCTATAATTATGTGGAGTGTGTGCTTCCAGGCGATTTAAACTTAGGTGCCCTTTCTCGAATTGTGGAAATAACCAATAATGTATTATCGAATGCAATTAGTTTTGAACAAGCAAAGGTTGAAATTGAAAGATTGAAGACTGCACCTTTGGGCTACGGTAGAATATTAGAATCGCTTGCTTTTATATTTTCGGCTGGTGCTTTTAGTATGATATTAGATACCAGTTGGGCTTCTGCAATTACCGCATCTTTCATTGGAGCTATTGTTTATGGAATTACCATTTTAGCCCATAAATCTGGATATATCCGAAGTGCATTAGAGTCGCTAGTTGCATTTGTTGCAACAATAATTACTGGCTTGTTGTCTTTGCATTTTGAGCAAATTAATATTTCCATGACCATTTTAGCCTCAATCATTGTATTTATTCCGGGATTATCGATCACAACTGCTTTGGAAGAAATTACTTCGAGGAGTTTGGTTTCTGGAACTGCAAAGTTGTTTGATGCACTGGTTTCTCTTTTTAAGCAGTTTTTTGGAGTTGTTTTAGGTTTAGCCATTCTACCTTTGTTTATCGATTTGCAACCTAATCATGTGGTAAATGATGTTCCCGAATGGCTTGATTATTTTGCAATTATTACCTTGGCGCTTAGTCTTGGAATTGTATTTAAAGTTCGATCAAGAGACATTTTATATTGTGTAATTGCTGGATTTGTAAGTTTTTATACAACTACATTATTTGATTTTGCTGGAATATTGGTGAGTATATTTATAGGTACAATAGTGGCTGTAAGTATCAGCAAATTGTTTAGCAAAATAACACGTTCTCCCCAATTGGTGTTTTTGGTTCCTGGAATAATAATGCTTGTTCCCGGTAGCAAAGCATTTATAGG
>JADGFH010000973.1:1406-2207 GCA_016743925.1 Labilibaculum sp. | reverse complement strand
TAGCTACAAATGATGTTGTATTAATTCCTAGATTACTTAAAGCGGCAAGTACTACTATAACTAAGAATATTCCACTTATCAGTTTTAAAAAAAACTTAGATAAAGTTTCATCCAAACTAGATTTATTCATTATTTTTGTTATTATTACTACAATAACCTTGACAAGCCATTTACCTAT
This sequence comes from Labilibaculum sp., assembly GCA_016743925.1. Taxonomy (GTDB): domain Bacteria; phylum Bacteroidota; class Bacteroidia; order Bacteroidales; family Marinifilaceae; genus Labilibaculum. Next base: position 2,029 of record JADGFH010000973.1, on the reverse strand, counting down.
AAAAAATATTGCTAATGAACCTAATATTTTAAAACTATATAGCGTCACATATGTCATAATTAAATCCATAGTATTCTCTTCCATTTTATTTACTAAAACTAGTATCAACTCTTCTATTTTGAGCTCTACCATCTTGGGTTTTATTTGTTGCTATTGGATTTGTTTCACCATATCCATTAACTATTATCTTATTCTTGTTTATGCCTAATTTTATTAACTTATTAGCAACGGCATTTGCTCTTCTTAAAGAGAGTGCTAAATTATACTTTTGGCTACCTTTAGCATCTGTATATCCATCAACAGCAACACTATAATTACGGTTTTCATTCATAAAACTTACGACTTCTTTTATACGAGGAATATACTCTCCTGCTATATCTGATTTATCATTAGCAAAATTTACGTGTAAACGTACAACTTTCATACAACCTTTAGAATCTACCACTTTGCCTGGAGGTGTTCTTAAGCAGTTATCATCAACATTCATTACTCCATCATTATCATCATCTTTAGGTATCTCTTTGATAATAACTGGTTGAGGTTTTGGCTTTTTAACCATAACAATTGGTTCAGATTTAATAGGCATCTCTTCGATAACTCTTTTTCCAAAAGGAATCACAAAA
>JADGFH010000973.1:0-1396 GCA_016743925.1 Labilibaculum sp. | reverse complement strand
CACCACCAAAAGTAATACCATGTCTAACTTCTGCTTTTAAAGCAAATTCATTTGTTACCCAATGTTTCAGACCTCCACCATATTGAACAAAACCATCATCATCATTGTCAAACTTAGAATTTCTATAATTTTCATAACCAATACCCACTAAACCATATAATGCAGTATCTTTAGTTAAATCATACTCTTTAACAATATTTACAAAAAGACGGTTAATATCCGTTTTTTGTGTCGAATTATCATAATCTACATCACTAGCTCGCTCAAGACCAACCTCAAACATATCAAAAAATTTATCTTCAACATAAACTCCAAATCTTAATCCCAAATTCAATTGATTTTCCAAATCTAAATTTCCTTCTGGTTTAACCCCACCAACGTGAACACTTAACTCAGACTTGTAATCTCCCTGCCCAGCAAATGTAACAACTGATGCAACTAATAATGACAATAATATTTTTTTCATAAAAACCTTTCCATAAATCTATTTACTTATTAAAACTTATATCTACCCTTCTATTTTGGGCTCTTCCTTCTTTGCTCTCGTTATTATTAACAGGAACAGTTTCACCATAACCTTTTGTCGTAATCCTCTCTTGTTTTATACCTTCTGAACTTAACGCTAATGCTACTTTTTTAGCTCTTAATAAAGATAATACATAATTATATTTATCTGTTCCAACTGAATCAGTATGTCCTGCTACATTTGCATTTAATGCTTTATGTTTATTTAAAAACTTAACTGCTTCATTTATCTCACTTCTATACTCAGCTTTTATATTATACTTATCAAAATCAAATTTTACATTTAATCTAATTAATTTTATATTACCATCTTTATTTAAAACTTTACCATCTTCGTTAAAAACAATATCATCTTTGACATGTTTTATAATAAATCCATCTGGACGTTTTTCATCAGGTACTGCTGAACCTTCTGTAATTCCTGAATTTGTTGAATCATCAACTTTATTAAAAATACTTTGTCCAAAAGAAAAAGTTACCAATACAATTAGCAAAATCACTATATTTTTCATAATTCACCCTTAGAATTTAATAATTGTATCATTCTAACATAACTTAAGATTAAGGTTTCTTAATCCAATCAATTGTATTGTGCATGACACCTATGATAGATGAACTTACTGGTTCTATATTCTTGTTAACTACAGTAATGGAGTTTGGAATAACTAAAAAAAGATATGGATTATCTTCAGTAATAAGTGCAAAAATCTTTCTATATATCTCGTTAAATTCTTTTTGATTTACTATCTTCTCAGCTTTTTTTATCAAAGTATCGACTCTCTTATTTTTGTAGCCTATAAAATTAAATCCACCTTTTTTAGCAGATTCACTATGCCAAATACTATAGGCATCAGGTTTAAGTCCTAAGGAC
>JADGFH010000972.1 GCA_016743925.1 Labilibaculum sp. | reverse complement strand
GCTACAGAACACCCAAACTAAATAACAATAATTTTATTTTTTTTTAAGTTAAGTAAATTTAAAACATAAACAATCTGAAGAGGTGTAAAAATTCAGCAATTTGGAGTAAAAATTAGTAAGTATGGAACACCGCTTATTTTCATCTGCCAATAATTAGGTTCTTAATAAGTCTTCTTTATAACAATAAATTGCTTAAACCATATGAGTTTACATTGAGTATTCTTTTGGAAAAGATTTTATCCAGTTGGATTGGGACGGTCAGATCTGCCCTATTTATAAATTAAAATGAAAGTCAAAAATAAAAATCCTCATAAGTAAATACTTACGAGGATTTTATATGTAATGCTATAAGCAAACCAGCATACTGCTATGATTTTTGGATTAGCTAGTATTACTCTGCCCTTTCACAGCTTTTAAGCTGATAAGAATATCAGACAGCCTAGTTAATCAATCATTAATCTTATGCCTTTAGAGTTGCTAATAAACTCTGGTGCGTACATACTTTGAATGCTAGATATTCCATTGGAGAAATTTCCTTTGTTGTTGGCTCTTACATCGTATTCAAATATGTAGGTTCCTGCTGGTAAATCGTCAAAGAAAAAATTCGCAGCAATATCCTTCGTGCTTTGATAATAGCCTAAACCATCTTGCCATTTGTATCCCGATAGCACATCAATCGGTTCTAATCCTGATGCTCTTAAATCTTTCAGATGTACGAATTCCAAATCGTTTTTAGATGTGATCTCTAATCGAACCGTAACCAAATCGCCCAATTTTATTGGAGTGGCTGTTGTGATTGACACAAGTTGCTCGCCACCAGCATTGGTTTCTTTCACAAAGATTGATTTCTTAATTGATAACTCGGTATTTACGGAAGATTTGATTTGATCCATATCTTCGAAATATTGCCAGTAAACAGCTCCAAATCCTGCGCTCTTACTTTTGTTTTGAAGGCTAACTGTTGCCATTTCTGGATTGATTTCTTTCGCAGTCCAATTCACTTTGAAATAACCAGTTCCTGCTTCTTTTTTAGTTGGCTCTAATTTATTGGTTTTGATTTTATTTTCCCCAATTCTAATTAGCGTATTGTCTGCTATAGATGTGCTCTTGTGTCCATGCATCATTAAAGCATAAATTGCCTCGTTAGTTGCTTTGGTAGTGCTCCAATTCTTGGTTTGTTTATTTTTAAGCAGGTATTGTTTTAAGTGCTCTACCTTTTTCAAATCACCATCTATTTCGGTAAAAGCTTCAATCAATAGTGCTTGCGTTTCGATAGGCGATTGATACCAGTACCAACTATTTTTGTTTTCCTTCCAAAACATCCCGTTCTCTTCGCTTTTTACGGCCTGTTCATTTAATACATCAACAATTAATTTAGCGATTTCATGCTCTCCTTTTCGTTGCATTATAAAAGCAATCATCCCTTTGCTGTATAAAGATTGTGTCAGCCACGATTTTTTGCATTCCTCGAAATAAAGCTTGGCTACACGTTGTGTTTCTTGCGACATTGGATCCTTCTCCCAAAAGAAACTTCTTGCATACAAATAATGAATTAATTGGGCGTGTATATAAACCTTTGAAGTCATGGATAGCTTATCGTTCTCTTTGTATTGACGTACAAACTCAGCATCTAAATAATTCAAGGCCTTCTTCAACAAAGAATTCAATTTGTTTTTGTATTTGTTATCAACGGCAAGCTTCTGTAAATGACCAATACCTGCAACTATGTTAGGTATAAGCATGTAAAAAACAAAATAATAGCCGTAAAGCGAGTTAATTCTGTGGTATAGAAAATTTAAATGTACTTCCCTTGCCTATTTCACTTTCTATCCAAATTTCACCTTTATGCATTTCAATAAATTCCTTACAAAGCAATAAACCTAAGCCAGTTCCAGCTTCCTTGTTTGTTCCCTCCTTTGAATGGCAATAATCTATCCGAAATAATTTGTCAATATCCTCCTTGTTTATCCCAACCCCGTTATCAGCAACAGCAACAATCAGGTGTTTCTCTTTTTGTTCAGTACTAATTGTTAACTCTCCTCCTGAATAGGTAAACTTTATTGCATTTGTAATTAAATTTCTCAATATGGTATTGATCATTTCCTTATCAGCTACAACTGAAATATTTTGAGGGATTTTTTTTAAAATAATAATAGACTTTTGATGAGAAGCATCGTTTAACAATTCTAACACCTCATCAATTACGC
>JADGFH010000190.1 GCA_016743925.1 Labilibaculum sp. | reverse complement strand
TGTTGCTGGTTTAGTGATTGTTCTCGACATGGGTCGTCCCGATAGAGTTTTAAACGTAATGATACATGGACGTTTTCAATCACCAATTCTTTGGGATGTAACGGTAATTACAACTTATCTTGTCATTAGTGTATTATTACTGATTTTACCAATGATACCAGATTTAGCAATCTGTAAAAATGAATTAAAAAAAGCCTCTCCTATAATGAAGAAGCTTTATAATATTCTTTCATTCGGATACATCAATACACCTAGCCAACATAAGCATTTGCATAAAATGATCAGAACCTTAATGGTAATTATTGTTCCTGTTGGTTTGGCTATTCACACCGTAACTTCGTGGCTTTTTGCATCAACTTTACGAAATGGATGGGATACTACAATTCTTGGTCCTTACTTTGTTGCAGGTGCATTCGTTGCTGGTGCGGCGGCCTTAATTGTGGCAATGTATTTCTTTAGAGTAAACTACAAGCTAAAAGATTACATTACTGATATGCATTTCGACAAAATGGGTAAATTAATGGTTGCTGTTTGCTTGGTTTACCTTTACTTCAACTTAAATGAATTTTTAGTTCCTGGTTACAAAATGAAAACTGGTGACGACATACACTTAAAGGAATTATTTATAGGACATTGGGCTATAATGTTTTGGTCTTCTCAATTGTTCGGGAACATCATTCCTGTTATTCTTTTGGTCACCAAAAAATTTAGAAAACCATTACCGATAATGATCATTTCTTTATTTATATTGGCCGGAGCTTGGGTTAAAAGATATGTAATTGTTATTCCAACACTACTTCATCCACACTTACCAATTCAGAATGTACCCGAAAATTTTGTACACTATTATCCTTCTGCAATTGAAATTTCGGTAACCGTTTTAAGTTTTGCTTTGGCACTCTTAATTATTACCGTCTTATCTAAAATATTCCCGGTTGTTCCGATATGCGAAACTGCCGATGCTAAAGGAATTAAGTACAAAATTGAAGCCTAAAAAACACGAACAATGAAAAATGCTATCAAAATAATTGCCAGCCTGTTTCTTATTGTTGCCTTTACAACAACTGTTGTTAAAGCAGAAGATTGGGCTGTTCCAAATTCTTCAAAAAAGAAACAAAACCCTTACGAGGCTAGCACTAAAAATATCAGTTCAGGTAAAAAGATTTATAATATCAATTGTAAATCCTGCCATGGTGACGCTACCATGAGCAATATGCTACCTCTTCAACCTGTTGCTCCATCCGATTTAGGATCTCAGGCTTTTTTAGTACAGTCCGATGGTGAGGTTTATTACAAAATAAACAAAGGGAAAGCTGCAATGCCAACCTTCGAAAAAACACTAAGCGACGAAGACAAATGGATGGTGATAACTTATCTGCGCTCTTTCGATAAGAATAAAAAGGTAAGTAAGAAGATTGCTGATGTTAAGAATCCCGAAGTAAGTGATGTAAAAATTGTTTTGGATATTAACCAAGAAAGTAAAAAAGTTGCAGCAAACTTAACTGGTCTAACTAAAAAAGGTAATCGTGTTGCACTGCAAGGAATCGAACTAAGTATTAAAGTTAAAAGAAGCTTTGGATATTTAGATATTTCAGGCGACGATGCTTATACCAATGAAAAAGGTAATGTGGAAATCAATTTCCCAGCAGATTTACCTGGAGACAGAGAAGGTCATGTAAACTTATTGGTAAAAGTTACTGATGATGCATACTACGGCGAATTGGCTGTAGATCGCATTGCAACTTTAGGAGTACCAACCGATCCAGTAAATCCTTTAGATAAAAGAGCCATGTGGGGAACCAGAGCAAATGCTCCAATTTGGATTATTTTGAGTTATGCAGGTGGTGTGATTAGTATTTGGGGAATTATCTTTTTGGTATTGTTCCAATTGATTCAGTTACCAAAACTGGCTAAAAATAAAGAGTAGATATTACTGAGAATCATCCTCTTTTTTCTTTTTTGATGGACCTCCAAGTTTATACAAAAGGTATCCTATTCCAAAAAGAAAATGAAGAGCGGTTATTCCAGCTACTAGGTAAATAAGACTTGAATCGTTATTCATATCAGATCATATAAGACTGTAAAGTCTGCAAGTTGATAAAAATGCAGGAAGAAACAAAAAAACAAATCTGTATACACTGTGGCGACGACTGTGGTTCTCATCCTGTAATGTGGGATGACAAAGCATTTTGTTGCAATGGTTGCTCTACAGTATATCAAATTTTGCACGAGAATGAACTTTGCAATTACTACGATTTTGAGTCTAATCCAGGTATAAAAATTGAAACTGGCAAATACAAAGAAAAATTTGCCTTTTTAGATGATGAAGAAATTTCGGAACAGCTTTACGAATTTTCCGAAGGAAACATCAAAAAAGTAAGTTTATACATTCCAAGTATTCATTGTAGTTCTTGCATATGGCTACTGGAACATTTAAGCATACTGAATAAAGGTGTGATAAAATCGATGGTAAATTTCGTTAAAAAGGAAGTTGCCATCACTTTTAATTCCGATGAAATAAGTATTCGCGACCTAGCTCAGTTGCTTTCTTCAATTCACTACATTCCGGAAATCACTTTAGACAAATTACAGGTAAAAGAAAACGAAGACGCAAATAAAAAGCTTCTTTACAAAATAGGTATTGCCGGATTTTGTTTTGGTAACATCATGCTTTTAAGTTTGCCTGAATATGTTCCAGGCAGCGAATATCTAGAGAATCATTTCAAAGAGTTCTTTGGTATGATGAATTTTCTACTTGTGCTACCTGTATTTTTCTACAGTGGTAATGATTATTTAAAATCAGCAGTAAAAGCAATCAAACATCGATTTATTAATATTGATGTTCCAATTTCTATGGGAATATTGATGCTATTTATTCAAAGTAGTATTGAAATTTTTACTGGAACTGGATCTGGATATATGGATTCTTTAACTGGCTTAATCTTTTTCCTACTAATCGGGAAATGGTATCAGAACAGAACTTATCAAGCTCTATCTTTTGAGCGAGATTATCGTTCCTACTTTCCTGTTGCAGTGAGTAAAATGCAAAAAGGAATTGAGATAAGTACTCCTATCGAAAAATTAGAGAAAGGTGATATCATTCTTATTCGTAATCAGGAATTAATTCCTGCCGATAGTATTCTAACAAAAGGGGAAGCTCAAATTGATTATAGTTTCGTTACGGGAGAATCAAAACCTGTATTTAAAGAAAGTGGAGATCATATTTTTGCTGGTGGTAAGCAAATGGGAAGCGCAATTGAATTAACCATCGAAAAAGATGTAATTCAAAGTCGATTAACTCAGTTGTGGAACCAATTCGAAGATGAAAATTCGTCTGGCACAAAACTGAACTCTTTAATCGACAAAATCAGTAAATATTTCACTTTTGTTATTATTGCGATAGGAATTTCTGCAGGAATTTATTGGTTGTTGAACGATTCAACAAAGGCTGTATTTGCATTTACTTCAGTTCTTATTGTTGCATGTCCTTGCGCACTGGCACTATCTGCGCCTTTCGCATTAGGAAATACAATGCGCCTAATGGGACGTTTGGGAATCTATTTGAAAAGCTCAGATGTTGTTGAGAAGTTAAACTCAATAACTACCATTGTTTTCGATAAGACTGGAACCATAACACAAGCCGATGAAGTAAAAGTTAATTTTCATGGCGACGAGTTAAGCGAAGAAGATTTAATTGCAATAAAATCTTTAACCAGACATTCAACCCATATATTGAGTGCAACATTATACGATCATTTTAAAAATATATTACCTGTTACTGTTACCGATTACAAAGAATTACCATCAATGGGAATTTCTGGAATGGTAGCTAATCGTGAAATAAAATTAGGATCTGCCAAATACATTCATGAAGGAAAAACAGAAACCAGTTCTTTAAATACAGAAGTTTACCTTTCGGTAGATGGAAAAATAAAAGGCCATTTTGAATTGAGCAATCAATATCGCGACGGTTTAAATCAATTGATATCTGATTTATCTTCCAAGTTTGATTTACATGTTTTATCGGGCGATAATGATTCGGAAATGGAAAACTTGAAAAAGATATTCCCGAAAGAATCTACTATTAAATTCAATCAATCGCCTAATGATAAGCTAAGTTATATCAACAATTTAAAAGCGAATAAGAAGTCTGTCTTGATGATTGGCGATGGATTAAATGATGCCGGTGCCTTAAAAGCTAGTGATGTTGGAATTTCAATTGCTGATGATATTTACCATTTCTCGCCTGCTTGTGATGCTATTCTGGAGGCTTCTAAATTTCAACAATTACAATCATATTTAAAAATATCCGCAAAAAGCATTTTAATTGTAAAGTTGAGTTTTGCACTCTCCTTTCTATATAATATTGTTGGTTTGTATTTCGCTGTACAAGGTGTTTTATCTCCTATTGTAGCAGCTTTATTGATGCCAATAAGTTCTATTTCAGTGGTAGCCTTTGCTACTTTTGCAACCAACTATATTGCAAGCAATAAGGAGAAAAATAATAATTCAGTAAACGAATCGAAAATTGACATTGACAAAACTGTCTCATCAATTAAAAAATCGGTTCAATTAAATTAATAAAAATGAGTGTATTGTTTGTTTTAATCGGTGTAAGCATGCTTGTAGCAGGAGGTTTCCTTGTCGGATTCCTTTGGGCGGTGAAAAAAGGACAATACGATGATTCCTATTCTCCCTCGGTTCGAATTTTATTTGATGATCAAGAAAAAGAACAACAAAAGGAAGAATTGGAACAAACTAAAAAAGATAAAAACAACTAAGAAGAACCATAAATCTTTATTTAATGGAAACACAACACTTTTCGTACGATAACAAAATCGTGAAATTTTTCGCCTACGCCACAATCATTTGGGGAGTAGTTGGAATGTTGGTAGGGCTTTTAGCTGCACTACAATTGGCATTCCCGATTTTTAATTTCAAACTGGCTTATACCTCTTTTGGTAGAATTCGCCCAATTCATACAAATGCTGTAATTTTCGCTTTTGTTGGGAACGGTATATTTACCGCAGTTTACTACTCATTGCAACGCTTGCTTAAAACAAGAATGTTTAACGATAGATTGAGCTGGATCCATTTTTGGGGCTGGCAAGCAATTATTGTATCAGCAGCAATAACTTTTGTTTTAGGTATCACAACAAGTAAAGAGTATGCGGAATTAGAATGGCCAATTGATATTGCCATAACCATAATTTGGGTGGTTTTTGGTTGGAATATGTTCGGTACCATTCTAAAACGAAGAGCAGATCACTTGTATGTCGCCATATGGTTCTATATCGCAACTTTTGTAACGGTCGCCGTTCTTCACATTGGTAATTCAATTGCATTACCTTACAGCTGGATACAATCATATCCTGTTTATGCTGGTGTTCAAGATGCATTGGTACAATGGTGGTACGGACACAATGCGGTTGCATTTTTCCTTACAACACCTTACTTAGGATTGATGTATTACTTTTTACCGAAAGCAGCTAATCGTCCGGTATACTCTTATCGTTTGTCGATTATTCACTTCTGGGCATTAGTATTCCTATATATCTGGGCTGGACCTCATCATTTACTTTATACTTCTTTACCAGATTGGGCACAATCATTAGGTGTTGTGTTCTCAATTATGCTTCTTGCACCATCTTGGGGTGGAATGTTCAACGGCTTATTGACACTTCGTGGTGCATGGGATAAAGTTCGAGACAGTGCAACTTTAAAATTTATGGTGGTTGCAGTAACTTGTTATGGTATGTCAACTTTCGAAGGTCCAATGATGTCTTTGAAATGGGTAAATGCCTTAACTCACTATACCGACTGGACAATTGCTCACGTTCATATTGGCGCAATGGGCTGGAATGGATTCCTAACCTTTGGAATGCTTTACTATTTGTTCCCAAAAATGTGGAACACAAAATTATACTCAGAAAAATTAGCCAATGCACACTTCTGGATTGGAACATTAGGTATGATATTCTATGCTCTTCCTTTGTATTGGGGAGCGATTGTACAAACTTTAATGTGGAAAGAATTTACACCAGACGGATTGTTAGCTTACCCTAACTTCTTAGAGACAATTACTCAAATTTTACCAATGTATCACGCGAGAGTGTTTGGTGGACTTCTTTATTTCTCTGGTCTGTTCTTAATGGTTTATAACTTGTTAAAAACAGCAGCGTCTGGTAAATGTGTTGACAATGAAGAAGCTTCGGCTCCTGCAATTGTTACGGATACTAAACGTAGTAAGAGTGAAGGTTTACACCGTTGGTTAGAAAGAAAACCTATTCAGTTTATGATTTTAGCTACTGTGGCAATCTTAATTGGAGGTGCATTCGAAATTGTTCCAACTTACCTGATTAAATCAAATATTCCTACCATTGAAAGTGTGAAACCATATACTCCACTTGAATTACAAGGTAGAGATATCTATATCCGTGAAGGCTGTAATACTTGTCACACGCAGATGGTTCGTCCTTTCCGTTCTGAAACTGAACGCTATGGAGAATACTCAAAAGCTGGTGAATCAGTTTACAATCATCCACACTTGTGGGGATCGAAACGAACTGGTCCAGATTTGGCTCGTTCAGGAGTTCCTGGAGGTAAAATGTACAAAACAAATGTTTGGCATTTCAATCACATGCTTGATCCACAGAAAATGAACAAGCAATCAATTATGCCAGCATATCCTTGGCTGATAAAAGATCAATTAAAAACTTCAAATACAGGAGCAAAAATTAGGGCTATGACAACCTTAGGTGTTCCTTATCCTGAAGGATATGATCAAATTGCTAATGATGATTTAAAGAAACAAGCAGAAGAAATTGCTGCTGATCTTAAAAAATCAGGTGTTGAAGTAGCAAGTGACAAGGAAATTTTAGCTCTTATTGCTTACCTACAACGTTTAGGTAGAGATATATCTGTAGAACAATAGAAATTAAGCGAATGAGAGAAAAGTGTATATTCACTTCTCTCTCATAGCTAAATAAAAAATACATGAAAATAGTAAGTCATTATTTACAAGGTATTGCTGATGTTGGGTTTTTCCCAAGCATTTCACTACTTATTTTCTTTCTGTTTTTTGCTGGAATGCTTTGGTGGACTTTCAAAAAAAGTAACAAAACATATTTCACAGAAATGGAAAGTTATGCTCTTGACGATGATGGAACCACTTCATCTTCGGAAGCCAACGAATAAAAATGCCCCTAAATCACGATAAAATGGAGAAAAAAGATAAATTCTTAGAAGAACACGAGCACCTAATCAGTGATCATGACTATGATGGAATTAAAGAATTAAACAACCCAATGCCAACTTGGTGGCGTTACCTTTTTTATGTAACGATTGTTTTCTCGGCGATCTACATGTTTCGTTATCACGTTTTTGGTGACGATTTACAAATTGACGAATACAATAAAGAAATGGCACTGGCAGAAGCCAATAAACCTAAGGCTGCATTTGATGAAAATGCTCTAGTGTTAATGACTGATGCAGCAAATCTAAATAAAGGGAAAGCAATTTACGATAAAAACTGTATTGCCTGTCATGCCGCTTTGGGTGAAGGAAATGCAATTGGACCTAACTTAACAGATAAATACTGGCTTAACGGTGGTAGTCTTCAAGATGTTTATCAAATTATTAAAATAGGTAAGCCATTGAAGGGTATGTTGGCATGGCAAAATCAATTGTCACCAGAACAAATGTTACAGGTATCTAGTTATACAATAAGTTTACAAGGAACAAATCCTCCTAATGCTCGAGAAGCACAAGGCGAACTTGTTGAATAATTAAATCAAAAAAATAAACATGGCTCCTAAAAATCCATACACTGGTTATCGTGACCAGTTAACAACTCTAAATGAATCAGGAAAAAGAAGATGGTTATATGCACAACAACCAAAAGGTAAGTTGTACAACTATCGAAACATTGTTAGTTATACTTTGCTAACACTACTTTTTGCAATTCCATTTATAAAGTTGAATGGAGAGCCATTTTTACTTTTTAATATTTTAGAGAGAAAGTTCATTTTATTTGGTGTACAGTTCTGGCCACAAGACTTTCATTTATTTTTATATTCCATGATTACCCTTTTTGTATTCGTGGTTTTATTTACAGTTAGCTATGGTCGAATTTGGTGTGGATGGGCTTGTCCTCAAACAGTATTTCTTGAATTCATTTTTCGAAGAATCGAATATCTAATTGAAGGAACACCAGCGCAGCAAAGAAAATTGAATGCTCAATCGATGAACTTTAATAAATTTTGGAGAAAAACTTTAAAACTGAGTTTGTTTTATGCCATCTGTTTTTCAATTACCAATGCTTTTCTATCCTACATTATTGGTATAGATCAGTTATTAGAAATAATGAAGGCTCCTATTTCAGATCATAGTGTAGGATTTACTGTAGCTGTTCTATTTTCTACTGTTATGTTCTTTGTTTTTACCAAACTTAGAGAGCAAGTATGCACAATGATTTGCCCTTATGGCCGATTACAAGGTGTTCTATTAGACTCCAACACAATAGTTGTAGCTTATGACTATAAAAGAGGAGAAGAAAGAGCACCACTGGAAGCTGGAGAAGACCGAGAAGAAGATGGTAAAGGTGATTGTATTGATTGTTATCAATGCGTTGATGTTTGCCCTACTGGAATAGATGTTCGAGATGGAACTCAATTGGAATGCATTAACTGTACAGCTTGTATTGATGAATGCAATTCTGTTATGGATTGGGTTGGAAAACCTAGAGGATTAATTCGTTTCGATTCTGAAAAAAACATTGCGGAAGGAAATAAGCAAAAATGGCCTGTACGAAAAATTGCCTACACAGTAGTTTTATGTATTTTATTAGCAGTTGTTGCTATGCTATTTTCATCAAGAACCGATTTAGAAGCCATCATCTTGAGAACACCTGGTTTAATGTATCAAGCTCAAGAAAATGATAGCATCAGTAATATGTACAGCTTCAAAATCGTTAATAAAACAAATGCTGCGACTCCGATTCATTTTAAAATAATGAATCATGAAGGAAGCATTAAAGTTATTGGAGAAGCATTTAATGCGGGAGCTAGTGCGATAAAAGAAGGTGTTTTCTTTGCTATTTTACCACAAAAAGAAATTACAAGCGATAACATTCCAATTACGATTGGAGTTTATGCTGACACACGATTAATTGAAGAGGTGGAACTAACTTTTGTTGGTCCAAATTAGAAATTAATAGTTAGCAATTAACAATAGATATTTGAAGTATGAAAAAGTTGAGTTGGGGGACAAAACTAGCAATAGGAGCATCAATA